>NZ_JAYFER010000638.1:0-74299 GCF_055795065.1 Lyngbya sp. CCY1209 | reverse complement strand
ATTTCTCTCTCCTCTCTCCTCTCTCCTCTTTTCTCCCGACCATCATTTTTGTAACCACACGAGCGCTCTTTGCTATAAATGTTCTGATGAACCTTTAATTACAACTTGGTGTGTCCTCACAGAAACTTCTCATTTACTTTTGCAGCGTTCTGCAAATACCTATGTAGTGGACTGTGTCATCTTAAATGAGGGGATCGGATCTGAATCCACAGGCAAGATGCCCGATGCTCCGTTTGGAATTTTGCCTCATTTTAGCCGAAACGGTCTACTACTGGACTGAATATTGCCCATTATCAATAACTGAGATTGAGGTTGACGGCCAGGGTCAATAAAAAGGTGAGTTGGGCGGCGAGGATCATCAGGTAAATGACCGCCCGGGTGCGGAAAATCGACAGCATCAGGCCGACGGTTTTGATGTCGATCATCGGGCCGAAGACCAAAAAGGCCAACAACGATCCGGTGGTGAATGTGGCGGCGAAGGAGAGGGCAAAAAAGGCATCGACGGTGGAACAGATGGACACCACCCCGGCCAACAACAGCATGGCGAGGATAGAAGAAATAGGGCCGTAACCGAGGTTGAGGATAATTTCTCGGGGGACGGCCACTTGAATCACCGCCGCGATCGCACTTCCGACCACCAGCATTCCCCCCAGTTCCCGAAATTCCTGCACCCCGGTTTCCAACATCATGTTCACCCGTTCCCGGGTAGGGCGGATAAAAATAGACGGAAACGAAACCCCGAACCCTTTTTTAGAGGCGGAAGCCTTTTTTGTCTCCACCGCCATTTTTCCCTCCGCCTTCCACATCGGGACGGACTCCAGACGCATCGGGCCGTCCGACTGGCCGAGGATGTAGGTTCCGGACTGGAGCAGGGAAGACCCCGCGGCGGCGGCTTGGGCGGGCTTTTTTTCGGCTTCAAATTGGGGGATGAGGCGGGCGAGGGCCGGTTGCAGGAACGGCCGCAGGTCTTTTTGGAAGCTGAAAACGTAACCCAAGGTGATGGCGATAATCAGGGAAAAGAGCACCCGCAGCACCACCATTTCCGGTTGCTCCCGAAACGCCACCCAGGTGGACCAGATCACGATGGGGTTGATCGTCGGGGCGGCGAATAAAAATCCGATCGCCGCCGACGGGGGCACCCCCTGAGTCAGCAGGCGGCGGGCGACGGGGACGTTCCCGCACTCGCACACGGGAAACATGAACCCCACCAAACTGCCAAATAGGGCCCCCAAAAACGGATTTTGGGGGATATAATACAGCAGCTTCCGCTCATCCACGAGCCACAGCAGCACGCTCGAAAAGATGACTCCCAGCAGCAGGAAGGGCATCGCCTCCACGAGCAAGCTGAGAAACAGCGTGAAGCCGCTATTGAGTTGACTGATTAGTGTTGGTGACATCCCGTCTCAATCTGGAATTGGGGCACTCGGTCTGCGTCAAAAATCTACGTTGGGATGGTTGACAAGAGAACATCCTGACTATGGTAGCACTAGCGGAGAGAAAAATATAGCGCTGTGCGCTGGGGTGTAGGGTGTAGGGTGTAGGGTGTAGGGATGGGAAATTCCCTTGTCATCAGGATTCCGAGGTTTGTCCCCCTTTCCCAAACTGTAAACAGACGAGCGATCGTTGCTATAGCACTACGAGAGTCGGTTCGGACAGAACCGAACTCCCAAAATCCTGATAGGTGGGAATTTGACACGAGCTGATTGCTCAAAGCTGATGGCTTACTGCTATATATCGCAGGTATCGCGCTCGTCTGTTTACAGTTTCCTGGGAGGGACAAACCTTGAAACCCTTATATCCAGGTGATTTCATTACCCCATTCCCCATTCCCCATTCCCCATTCCCTGCGCGCAGCGCTATATATCCGACAATCGTCAACGGGCGAGGTGCGATCGCTCAAAAAACCTCGCCGTCCGGGTTGTGTGAGAACCGTCCGGAGGGCAAACAACCCGATTCGCAGGAACCAAACAGGACGATCCGGGCGCCGGTCGCCGATTGATATCCGAGCTCGGACAACCTGAATTGCTGCTCGGGAACTTGCCACTATGTTTGACACCGTTTGGAATGCATTTCAGCAGGTGGTTTTACCTGCGGCCAAACCGATTGTCACCACCTTTTTTCCGTCCTACGTCGCCTGGTTCGAGCGGGTGTGGCCGATCGCCGAGCCCTGGGTGCGATCGCTCCTAAATGAGGCGGAAACGGCGATCGCGCCCATTCTGACATCCGCCCAATCGGCTCCCCTTTTGGCGGACTCGGAAGCGTTGACGGGTTATCAAACCTTAATTGAAACCTCCGGCAATTCCTCGCAACTCCACCTCCTCACCGACGAAGTGGACATCCTCGCCCCCGGCCGCTTCGCCCTGGAAATCGCGCCCACGGGGGAAGTTTCGCCGGATTGGACGATCGCGAACCCCGCCGGCATTCTCGCTTTGGACGGGGACGATTTTCTGATCGCCTCTCCCCAAACCGATGTCATGAACGGGAATCGGGGCGACGATCGCCTGTTCGGGTGGGACGGGGACGATTTGATCCGGGGCGGGAAGGGCAACGATCGCATCGGGGGAGACGGGGGCAACGACGCCATCAACGGCAACCGCGATCGCGATGAAATTTGGGGCGGGGAGGGAAACGACCTGATCCGGGGCGGACGGGACGACGACACGCTGCGGGGGGAAGGGGGAGACGATATCCTGCTCGGCGATCGCGGGGCGGATTTATTAGTTGGGGGAAGCGGCGCGGACCGCTTCGTTTTGGCCGTGGACGCGGAGGAGACGGGGGACGACATCCTCCTGGCGGACGTGATCGAGGATTTGAATCCGGCGGAAGGGGACCGGATCGCGATCGTGGCGACGTTTGACGCGGCGGATCTGAGTTTCCAAACCTTTGAACCGACGGAAGCCGTGGCGGGGGGAACCATCATCCGCCAAGCCAGCACGGGAAATGTCCTCGGCGTGGTGCGGGGAATCACCGATACCGCCGTTGTTTCCGATGCGATCGCGATCGTCGCGGCGGACGATCCGGCTCTGATGCTGGGATGACCGCAGACATCGGCCAGAATGGAAAAAAATTAGATAATCGAAAATAGGCTCAATTTTGCCCCCATTTACTGCCGTTTTGAAATCAACTCACCGTTCATGATCGATCTGGTATGGCTGCTGGTCTGCTCCGGTTTAGTCTTTCTGATGCAACCGGGGTTCATGTGTCTGGAGTCCGGGCTGACCCGATCCAAAAATAGCATCAACGTCGCCGTCAAGAACCTCGCCGACTTCGGAATTTCCGTGGGGCTGTTTTGGGCGATCGGCTACGCTTTAATGTTCGGCGCCTCGAAAGCCGGAATTTTCGGCTCGACCCATTTTTTTATCGACATCGGCGATACCCCGAGTCTGGCGGCATTTTTCCTGTTTCAAACCATGTTTTGCAGCACCGCCACCACCATCGTTTCCGGGGCGGTCGCGGAGCGGATGCGGTTCCAAGCCTACCTGATCGTCGCCACCCTCGTCTCCGGTTTGATTTATCCGATTTTCGGACATTGGGCCTGGAACGGCATCGACAGCGGTTCGAGTCTGGGTTGGTTGAGCGCTCTGGGTTTCGTGGATTTCGCCGGATCGACCGTGGTGCACAGCATCGGCGGCTGGGTGGCCCTGGCCGCCTTGCTGGTGATCGGCCCTCGGGCGGGCCGGTTTCCCAAGGGGCAGCGTCCCCGCAAAATTAACGGCTCGAATTTGCCCCTGTCGGTTTTGGGGGCGATGTTGCTGTGGCTGGGGTGGTTGGGGTTCAACGGCGGCAGTACCCTGGTTTTGACCTCGACGGTCCCAATTATCATCGTCAATACGGTTTTGGCGGGGGTGGGGGGGATGTTGAGCGCGATCGCGATCGGGGGGTGGCGAAAGGGGGTCGTCGAGGTGGAATCGATGATCAACGGCTCGATCGCGGGACTGGTGGCGATTACGGCCTCCTGTCATGTGGTGGGGACGGCCCAGGCGGTGGCGATCGGGGCCGTGGGATCGGCGATCGCGATGGGGGTGTCCCGGCAGTTGGTCCGCTGGCGTATTGACGACGCGGTGGATGCGGTCGCCGTCCACGTCGGGGCGGGGGTGTGGGGAACCCTGGCGGTGGCGTTTTTCGGGCGCCCGGAGTTGCTCCAGACGGGGTTGAATCCCCTCGCCCAATTGGGGGTGCAACTTCTGGGAATTGCGAGTGCCGGAATATGGGGTTTCGGCCTCAGTTTGATATTACTCTTTTTCATCGATCGCCGCGTCCCGTTGAGAATTTCCCCCGAGGGGGAACAGGTGGGATTGAACATTTCCGAGCACCGGGCGAAGTCGGAGATTTACGAACTGTTTCAGGTGATGGATTTTCAGGCGAGAACCAAGGATTTGAGTTTGCGGGTTCCGGTGGAACCGTTTACGGAGGTCGGGCAGATCGCCGAGCGCTACAACCAGGTGATGGATGCCTTGGAAGAGGCGGTGCGGACGACGGATGCGATCGTGGAAACGGCGACGGATGCGATTCTGACGTTTGCGGTTTCTCCGCTGATTATTTTGACGGCAAATCCCAGTGCAGAGAAGGTGTTTGGTTATTCCCCGGAGGAGTTGATCGGCATGGAGATCGGCCGATTGGTGAGTGCGGATGTCGATTCTGCCAATGCGGATGATTTCTCAATTTGGAATTGGCTCGAAACCGGATTGCAAGAGGGGATCGGGTGGCGGGCGGACGGTTCCGGGTTCCCCGTGGAAGTGGCGGTGACGGAGGCGAAATTGGGGGCGCGATCGCTGTTGATCGGCACGTTTCGGGATATCAGCGATCGCAAACAAGCGGAAGCATCCCTCGCCTCGGCTTATCGAGAAATTCAAGTTTTAAACGACCGCCTCCGGGCCGAAAATCAATCCCTCAATTTGGAGTTGGAAATAACCCGTCGCCTACAGCATTTGTTACTCCCCACGGAAGCGGAATTGCAACAAATTAAAAATCTGGATATCGCGGGTTACATGGAACCGGCGACGGAAATCGGCGGGGATTATTACGACGTACTCGCCTCTGGGGGAGGGTTGACGATTTGCATGGGGGACGTCACCGGACACGGCTTGGAAAGCGGCATGGTGATGTTGATGGCACAGACGGCGGTGCGGACGCTTTTGGAGGCGGGAGAAACGGACCCGGTGCGCTTTTTGGATATCCTCAACCGCACGATTTATTTGAACGTGGTGCGGATGAATTGCGACAAAAATATGACTCTGGTATTGTTAGATTATCAGGATGGGGAATTGCGCGTCTGCGGCCAGCACGAGGAGGCGATCGTGGTGCGGAAAAATGGCGCGGTGGAGCGCATCGAAACCATCGATTTGGGATTTCCCATCGGTTTGGTGGACGACATCAGCGAGTTTATCAACCACTTTACCACCCACCTCAATCCGGGTGATGTTGTCGTTCTATATACGGACGGAATTACGGAGGCGGAAAATAGCGATCGCGTCCACTACGGCATCGAACGTCTCTGCGAAATTGTCTCCCAAAACCGCGATCGTACCGCCACCGACATCCGACAGTCGATCATCGATGACGTCCTGGAGCACATCGGCACCCATCAGGTTTACGACGACATGACGCTGTTGGTGTGCAAGCAGCGGGCGCCCGTTGTGTAGGGGCGAATGGCGATCGGTCTTAATCAAGTCGGCAAGCTGACGCGGTTCTCGAGTTGGGAGTTTGGTGCGATCAATTTCTTACCATTTGGATTCTCCTTCAACTAACTTAGTTATTCCAAAAATTGTTGGTAGGCAAACTTTGCAGCCATGCCTATGGGCAGGCTAATTCCCCAGATGACGGCAGATTGAATGATTCTGAGGTTTGCACCGGGTAGCCAATGTGAAAATCCCAAGCCAATCAGGAGCATTACCACAATGACAAAGAGGGAATATAGAAGAATTTTCCGATTGAATGCAGCGACAAATCCCAAAAAGCCGAATATAATGACGAATGCTAAAGCGAATGAATTTAGCATTGGATTAATGGCATCTGCAATTTTATCCATGTTTTGCTCTTTTTATTCGATATTATTTGCCAAGACTAAAGAAATTTTCAATTTTAGAGCCACCCAATTTTGTGAAGGATTTCATCTGTAATAATCTCAAAGGGCTGATCGTTGCTTTTTCGGGTCAGAACTTGAATATTTCCGAACCTAAGCGTCCCACCAATAGCGTAGCAATACTTAAATAAGAGAATATCCTCAATTCCGTCACCATTGAAATCCGCTCTCGCAACTTCGGTCAAATGTTGTCCAATACCATCATTCTGATTTTCAATTCTGATAAAGTTGAAGCCAGCACCCGTAATTTTAATACAATTTTCAGATAATTTATCATTATAAGTCGATTGATTGTCGTGACTGTAGAAAGGAAATAGTGAGATAGGTATAAGCCTTGGATCTAAACCAATTCGAGGCTTATCAATAAAACTTGTTGTAGGTGGCGAAGCTTCTTTTATAGCCTTGAGTAAACCACACTGATACTCCAAGCAAATACCCATGTTCGCATCGCTACTTTTTGGAAAATAAAAGCCTCTTTTTTTTGCATAATCATACTCTTCGCAGGTACATATATAACACCTTTCACCTTTTTTGTTTTCCATTTCAACATCGTTGATAAAACTATCATTTCCGAAGCGAATAGGTTGTTTGATAAAATCATTTATATCCGACTTTTTGAGTGAGCTTATGTCATCATAATTGGCGAATTTAATACTTTCTAACAAATCAAATATTCCTTGACTGTTTTTGTAGCTTTCTATAATTGAGGTCATTTCTACAAGAGAAATTTGTCCTGCTTCCAGATGTTGGGCAGTTTTTTTTATCGGATTAATTCTAGAATTTTGTTTTTTAATTTCTTCTATCTTCTTTTCTATTTTTGGCTTCTCTTTTTCCGTAAAATCAAGAAAAAATTGCAGTCTCTTGTCGTCGAAAGTTCGACCGCCTTTTTTCCCATTCCAAGAATTTTTACAAGGTACAAGATTCTCGTATCCATAAATGTCAAAACTTGGAGGTAATCCCAGCCTGGTTTTGAGTGACTCCAGTTCTTCCGGCTTGTTTGCTAAGTGTTCTGGGATAACATGATCTATCTCAAGCTCATTGTACGGCAGCGGTTCTCCAGTATAAAAGCATTTTTTTTTGTATACCTGCCAAATTGCTTCTCTCTGCACTTCTGAGATCCATTGTTTTGACATAGCCAATAATCCTCTTGTTTAAACGTTAGGTTGATTGATCGCCCTCGTAGGAATATTGTTGAAACTCCCCGAAAATGTCGGCGATATTTCGGGCGCTGCTACCCAGTTCTGCGATCACATTGCATTAAGATTGCAACAGTGATAACACCGAGAAACCGGATTTCTGTGAGCATCTTCCGTACCCCACCCGAGACTCGGATAGAAACCCGGTTTCTTCACCGCAAAAATTTAGATATACTTTAGCCTATCAAAACTCGTTCCATTTTCCAATGGGAAAAACGTAAATTTTCGTTAAGCGCGATCGCACCTGAAAAGCCGAGGACAGTTCGCCCCAAACTCCCCACCTGGCATCCCGGAGGGCGAAGCCGATGAGTTCGGCTCGGGTTTCGGATTCGTTCAGATCGGTGGACCGTAGATTTGCATTAAAGCACTTTTAGGCTGAGTTGATGGGGGTTTCGGGCTTTTTATGTCGCTCATCTGGATTTGCGTTAAAGCACTTGGGTTTTTGTTTGATTCAGGAGGTTGAGTTGTCGGGTTTGGGAATGAGTTCGATCAATCCAGTCCGAAATTCCGGATCGTGGGTCATCACGGGGATGGCTTCCAGTTCGGCTTGAGCCATAATCATGCGATCGAAGGGATCTCGGTGAGCGATGGGTAAATTACCCGCTCTGAGGGCATGAGCCGAGGTGATGGGAAGTTCGCGAAATTTAGCCCGTTCCAATAGCTGGGGATACTGTTCGACGATCTGTTGGGCTTCAGGGAGTTTGCCGATGCGGTATTTGGTGGCAATTTCCCAGGCGGAAGCACTGCTGATCAATATCTGGTGGCTTGGGTTGCGAATGATGTCCCGACAGAGGGCGTCGAGTTTTGGATCGTCAAAGACCCACCACAAAAAAATGTGGGTGTCGAGGAGATATTTTATTCCCATCGTTGCAGTTCTTCTTCGGGTAGGGGGTCAAAAAAACTGTCGCCGAGTGTTCCTGCCAGAAGTCCGGGGGTGCGGGGTTGGTCGATTTCTCGACTCAATCCGAGGCGGAAATAGTGAATGAGATCGTAAATTTCCGCGAGTTTGTCTTCGGGGATGTCTCGGAGTTCTTGGATAATTTTTTCAATGAGCATTTTTCGAGTTGAAAGTTAATAGTGGGTTGGCTGGCTTTCAGGTTGTGGGCGGCTGTTATCTCTTTTTCGCTCTTTTTGAGGAGTTGTACAACACCGAGAAACCGGGTTTCTGTGAGCATCTTCCGTTCCCCACCCGAGACTCGGATAGAAACCCGGTTTCTTCCCCGCGAAAATTAGATATACTTTAGCCTATCAAAATTCGTTCCAATTCCCAATAGGGAAAACGTAAATTTTCGTTAAGCGCGATCGCCCCCAACTCCCCCCGGCAGCGCTCCGGGTGAGCTAAATTTGCCCAAACCGCGATCGCACCCCCGCCAAAATCCGACATTCGATCGTCGATGACGTCCTGGAGCACCTGGTGAGCCGGCGAAGCTGATGCTAACCTAGAGAGTAGCTCTACAGATAAGGACGATCGCTCATGCAAATTATAAAATTGAAAGCCAAGGTTGACGCCGAAGGCGAAGTCACTATAAAAATGCCTCAAGATTTAGCCAATCAAGAGTTAGAGATTGCGATTGTCTATCAGCTTGTTTCTCCCGAATCTTCAACTCAAACGCCCGAATCTTTGGGGTGGCCGTCCGGTTTTTTTGAGCAAACCGCAGGTTGTTTGGCGGATGAGCCGTTGGTTAGATATCCCCAAGGTGAATATGAAAACAGGGAGCCAATCGAGTGATTTATTTGTTGGATACTAATGTTTGTATTATTTACCTGAACCGTCGCAATTCCCGAGTACAGCAACATCTAGAACGGTTATCTCCAGGTGATATTGCCGTCTGTTCTGTCATCAAAGCCGAATTGTTTTATGGGGCAATGAGAAGCTCAAATCCAACTCGGACGTTGGCACTCCAGGAAGCATTTTTAAGTCAAT
Organism: Lyngbya sp. CCY1209; assembly: GCF_055795065.1. Taxonomy (NCBI): domain Bacteria; kingdom Bacillati; phylum Cyanobacteriota; class Cyanophyceae; order Oscillatoriales; family Microcoleaceae; genus Lyngbya; species Lyngbya sp. CCY1209. Next base: position 65,097 of record NZ_JAYFER010000638.1, on the reverse strand, counting down.
TTGTGTCCTTGCCGTTTGATGATGCAGCCGCCAATGCTTTTGGAAGGATTCGCGCTCAGTTAGCAGCTTTAGGAACGCCGATCGGACCTTATGATCTCCAAATTGCGACGATCGCTTTGGCCAATAATTTAATTTTGGTGACTCATAATGTCGATGAATTTAGACGAGTACAAGGGTTACAAATAGAGGACTGGGAAGCGGAGGGGTGAGATGGGATAAATAATGTTTTAACTCGCGGGACGACTCAACCCCTGTCACCAGGGTAGCCCGAAGGAAATCATCAAATTGGCTGGCAACCCGTGCGATCGCCGACTCGCCTCGCGATCAATATATTGGAGAACTGCAACAGCCGAGAAACCGGGTTTCTAGGAGCATCTTCCGTTCCCCACCCGAGACTCGGATAGAAACCCGGTTTCTTACCCGCGAAAATTAGATATCCTTTAGCCTATCAAAATTCGTCCCAATTCCCAATGGGGAAAACGTAAACTTTCGTTAAGCGCGATCGCACCTGAAAAATTGCCCCGATCGAGTCCACTTGAGTGGACTTTTGCTATTAGCCTTGAAATTCATTTCAAGGCGGGGTTCAAATTGGCAGATCAGTTCTAACTGTGTAGGCGGGTTTGTTTTGGCTGTATTCGACCAATATTTCCTGTATAATATCGCGATATATTTCTAATTTTTCCATTCCGCGATCGCCTCCTCTTATGGTTCATAGATGATCAATTTAATTTGATTCTCCTCAACCATCATTTTGGCAAAATCTCAAGATCACATAAAAATTCAGGGCCGTTCGTCGTCGGGCTTCAGCCCCGAACCGCCGACCCGACCCATTTTCCCCTCGGGGGGGGGTTGACAAGGGCGACGATTTAAAATAACTTTATAACTGATTAGTTGAATAATGATTAACGGGACACGATTATGCTGAAACCACTGTATCGATGGATGTTCGGGCTGTTAGCCGCCGCCTTCCTCCTGGGGAGTCTCCCCGCCCCGGCTCATGCCGCCGTCGATCCCGGGGAACTGGCCAAAGCCGTCCAGGAAATTGAAAATCTGGACGGACTGCGGTCGGGTTTGGCGTCCACCCTGGAAGGACGGACCGAACCCCCCACCGGACAGACGTTTAAAGAAGTCTGCAAACCCGTGGGGATGCAAGCCAAAAAACTCAGCCAAGAAAACGGATGGAAAGTCAAACAGATCGCCAATAAATACCGCAACCCGGCCCACGAACCCGACAATTTACATTCTAAAATGGCGCTGGCTAAATTTGAACAAAATCCCGAATTGATGGGCTTCTGGGAGCCGGAAACCCTGGACGGGCAACCGGGAATCCGCTACTACCGCCGCATCAATGTGGAAGCCAGTTGCCTCGGCTGTCACGGGGCAAAAGAGAGCCGCCCGGAGTTCGTGAAGAATAAGTATCCCCAGGATTTGGCGTTCGATTTCAAAGAAGGGGATTTGCGGGGGATGTATGCGGTGTTTATTCCCGAACTGAAAGCCGCGTTAGAGGAGAACTGAATGAAAGCCAGGAAAATTATCTCGATTTTGTTGTTAATTATCCTGCCGCTGCTGCTGATTGTTGGGACTCCCGAACCCGCGATCGCCGCCATTCGGGAGCAGCAAGAAGCCCCCGGACAGATGCTCTATCAATCTCGCCATACCCTCAGAGACAATACGGGGAGTTCCTGGCAGTTGATTCTGTTCAAGCGGATCAAAAATGGCGAGGTTGAGAATGTCAATTTGCGGCTGGTGGGGTTTCCCGATGCCGCCGAAGTTGCCCACCCCCAACCCTTGAAAATAACCACATCTCGGGGGACGGTTTTTGAGGGGATCGACGAGTTCGCGGAAAAGGCACCGGCGCCCAATGTCGGACAGTACAATTTGACGGAGATTTTGCCGCAACTCTCGAAAACCGAGGGACTCGAACTGAATGTAGCGATCGCCGGGGATAAAAACTGTGCGATCGCCGTTCCGATTCCCGTGGTTTTGGAGTGGAAAGAAATCGCCGGTAATGTTTAGTTTTGGGGTACAGGCAAGATGCCTGTACTACCCTGTTTTTCTCAAAAATTCAGTTGAGAGCCATGAAAATCAATTTCCAAATTCCAATTCTTTCTCTATCTCTGTTTTTGGCGATGGTTTTTGCCGGGGCGGGATTCAGTGCTTCTCCCCTCAAACCCGAAGAAGAACAGGCTTTAAAAGAGGCGATCGCGGACGAGTACAAAGCCCGGGCATTCTATCAAGCCACCATCGATCGCTTCGGGGAAATTCGGCCTTTTAGTAATATCATAAACGCCGAAACTCGACACGCCGAAATGGTGGCAAATCTGTTTGTCCAATATGGTTTGCCCGTCCCGGAAGACTCCTACGCGGGAAAGGTGGCGGCGCCGGAAAGTTTGCTCGCCGCCTGCGAAGCCGGGGTACAATCGGAAATTGAAAATAAGGAACTGTACGATCGCCTTTTAGTGAATGTCAGCCAACCGGATATCCGTCTGACATTGGAACGGTTGCGAGACGCATCTCAAAACAATCATTTACCCGCCTTTGAACGCTGTCAGCGACGGTATTCCCGTTAAATTACGGATGGTAAATTTGCCGACATTTGCCATTCATTTCGAGCGGGGGACGGGTGGAAAGCGGGACAATTTAAGATTTCCGGGTTTTCCAACTCATCCCCCGTTTACAAGTCAAAAGTCAAAAGTTAAAAGTCAAAAGTATGACTTCTTGAGGAGAGAGGAGAGAGAAATTTTTTCCTCACCCCTCAACAGGGGGAGGTTTTTGACCCAATTTTTTGAAGAGATAATGAAAATTTTCAAGTCTGGAGTCGGGTACAGCCGAATGGAGTTGTCGCCAACGAGAGTGAGACAAAATCAAAACTGGCACTGTTCCTTCCCGAGTGTCCCCCGGTCTGGTTAAAATTTATCGGAGGTTAACCTTTAGGTGATCGCGCTATGAATCCTGCCCTGACTCAGTTTGGCGATCGTATGTCCCGATTGACGGGAGTGCGAGCGATTATGAAAGATATTATCGAAACCCTGCGATCGGGGAAAGGCCAAGAATTTATCAATTTGAGTGCCGGAAACCCCGTCCTGCTGCCCGAGGTGGAACAGTTGTGGCGGGAGTGCACTGAACAACTCCTGTCGAGTCCGGAATACGGGGAAGTGGTGTGCCGCTACGGTTCGAGTCAGGGCTACCAGCCGTTCATCGACGTGATCGTAGAAGATTTTAACTCCCGCTACGGGTTAAATTTGAGCGATCGCAACGTCCTCGTCACCCCCGGCAGTCAGTCCATCTACTTCTACGCCGCCAACGCCTTCGGGGGCTACACCACCGACGGACAACTCAAACAAATCGTCCTCCCCCTGAGCCCGGACTATACCGGCTACGGCGGCGTGAGTTTGATCCCGGAAGCGGTGTTCGCCTACCAACCCACCCTGGAAATCGATGCCGCCGCCCACCGGTTCAAGTATCGCCCCGACTTCAGCCAACTGGCGATCGATGACAATACCGGTTGCGTCATCTTTTCCCGCCCCTGCAACCCCACGGGCAACGTCCTCACCCAGGAAGAAGTTGAAAAAATCGCCGCCCTCGCCGCCCCCCACGATGTGCCCGTGTTCGTCGATTCCGCCTATGCCCCGCCCTTTCCAGCCCTCAATTATACGGACATGACACCGGTATTTGGCGAGAATATCGTCCACTGCATCAGCCTCTCCAAAGCCGGACTTCCCGGGGAACGGTTGGGAATTGCGATCGGAAATGAAACTATCATTCAAGTGTTGGAAGCCTTTCAAACCAACGCCTGCATCCACTCCCCCCGCTACGGACAAGCGATCGCGGCGCGGGCGATCGGATCGGGGGCCCTGGCGGATATTTCGGCGGAGGTGATCCGCCCCCACTACCAACATAAATTTACCGTGTTGGAAGCCACGTTGGACGCGGCTATGCCCGCTGATTTGCCCTGGTTTTTGCACCGCGGCGAAGGGGCGATTTTCGCCTGGATTTGGTTCCAAGATCTGCCCATCAGCGATCGGGAATTGTATCAGGAATTGAAAAAAGTCGGTGTGATTGTCGTCCCGGGCAATTCATTTTTCCCCGGTTTGAAACAGGAGTGGCCCCACAAACAGCAGTGCCTCCGCATCAGCCTGACGGCGACAGACGAGGAAATTGCGGAAGGGATGAAGCGTCTGGCCGGGGTGGTGCGGCGAATATATGGATAATTGATAATTGATAATTGATAATTGATAATTGAAGAAACTGCTCAAATCATCGATCGATGATTGGGGAGTTTGTATGGCAACCGCTGAGGTGGTGAGGACAATCTATGTCCAACCGAGAACACGGCTTGGGAATCAATTCCCCGAGGGCGCAAGCCGTCGCGCCCCTACCCGATCAAATCATCGGTCGATGATTGGGGAGGTTGAAGGAGGGGATAACCCGATCTGATATAGCACTACGAGAGTCGGTCAGGACATGACCGAACTCCCAAAGCCCTGACGGATGGGAATTTGACGCGAGTCCGTCCTGAGCTTGTCGAAGGGCTGATTGCCCAAAGCCTGTCCTGAGCTTGTCGAAGGGCTGATGGCTTACTGTTATATCGAAAGTCAAAAATTCCCGATTCCCTATTCCCTACTCCCTATTCCCCAAAAAAAAATGCACCCTTCTCGGGGAAGGGCACAGCACAGGGTTGTGAGAGCAATAGCTGAGAACTCGCAAGTTATTCAGCAAGACTTTTTCTATATTCAGGATAGGGGCGATCGCACGCCATGAGCCTCACCCGAACGGAGGGTTTCGCGATCGCCCATTCGGTGGAAGAACAGAAGCCCGCCAAATTGTAGGGGCAGTGCCTCCGCGCCTGCCCATTGACGGAAACTCAGTTGCCCCAGATGCGCTTCAACACCTCATCCGGGGAAATGTCGGCCATATTGCCCGTTTTGGACTTGACCGCGATCGCCCGTTCGCTGGCGGGGAGCAACCTGCGGGGATCGGTGGGGCCGAACAGGGCGATGGTGTAAGTGCCCACGGCGACAGCCAGATGCATGGGGGCGCTGTCGGTGCACACCATCAGGTTAGCCGCGGCGATGAGGGCGGCGAGTTTGCCGATATCTTCCGGTTCCGTCACCTTCACCTGGGGACAGCGGCTCGTGAGTTCCGCGATCAATTCCTCATCCTCGGGTCCCTTGACCACGACGACGGGCAAATTGGGCTGCCGCTGTTGGATATCCTGAATGATGGCCTGCCAGCTTTCGACGGGATAGATCTTGTCGATGCCCTTGCTGAGGGCGAGACGACTCGAACCGCCGTGGATGAGGATGTAGCCGCTCTCCTTGACGCCGAGGCGTTCCTGTTCGCGATCGGCCCAAGTCAGGTCGGATTTGGGGACGTTGATGGCTAGTCCCGCGAAGGGGGTGATGATGTCCAACCCCTGCAACAGGTCGTGATACATCTGGGCGGCGTACTGTTCCGCCTTCAGGGGGACGGCATCCGTGAGGAACATCTCCCCGCTGCTGCCCGCGTAGCCGACGCGGTTGGGAATCCCCGTCAGCCACAGTAGCAGGCCCACCGTCCACCGCTGGCCGAGGGAGATGACCACATCGTACTCGCGATCGCGCACGATGCCGATAAAATTACCCCAGTCGGCCAGGGAATTTTGGCCTTTGAAATCGTAGGGGATGACTTCCGAAACCGACTTGCAAACCCGGTAAGCGCCTTTCGCCCTCGGTTCCACGACGACGGAAATTTGGGCTTCGGGGTAAGCCTGCTTCAAGTCGTCCAGGGTGGGGAAGAACAAAATTTGGTCGCCAATCCCGCCTGGGACAAGGGCTAGTATTCTCATCTTTATAGAGTTAATCTACTTATCAGCTTAATTCTAAATGAAGATATTATCACGGACTCAAAACTGACGACCCAATTATGCATTTACTGATTCCCGCCGCCGGAAGCGGACGGCGTATGGGCGCCGATCGCAACAAATTGTTACTGAAGTTGCTGGACAAATCTCTCCTGGGGTGGACTCTGACCGCCGCCGGGGCCTCTGAATCGATTATTTGGATCGGAATTATCGGGCAAAAGGCCGATTTTCCCGACTTCGAGGCGATCGCATCTCAGGTTTCCTTGGATATCCCCGTCGAGTTCGTCGAGGGGGGCAAAACCCGCCAGGAGTCCGTCTACAACGGCCTGCAAGCCCTGCCCCCGGAAGCCGATCGCGTTTTGATCCACGACGGCGCCCGCTGTCTGGCCACCCCCGCTTTGTTCGATCGCTGTTCGCAGGTGTTGCGATCGTGTCCCGGCCTGATCGCGGCGGTCCCCGTCAAGGATACGATCAAAGTGGTGGGGAACTACAACTTAATTGAAGATACCCCCGATCGCGCCCAGTTGTGGGCCGCCCAGACGCCCCAGGGGTTCGAGGTGCAGTTGCTTAAAGAATGCCACGAAAAGGGGCGTCATTTGGGATGGGATGTGACGGACGACGCTGCTTTATTTGAACGCTGCGATCTGCCCGTCCGCATCGTCGAGGGGGAAGAAACTAACTTAAAAGTGACGACTCCGGTGGATTTGCGAGTAGCTGAATTTATCCTGCGAGAACGGTTGGCGATCGGGCAGTAATATCCAATCCACTTGAATGCTCGGAACAAAACGGGTTGGATATCAAGACCCCTTGGAAATCAATTCCCCGAGGGCGCAAGCCTCGCGCCCCTACCAGGCAAAATCATATTCAGATGATTGAGGAGGTTTCAGGAGGGAAAAACCGGATCTGATACAAGTCAAACGGTGGGGGCAACCGTCTCTGGTTGCCCGAGTTATATACAATTGGCAGATGGAGAAAAAATGAACAATGAGATTGTTAATATCCTGAAAAAACTCAAAACCGAATTCGAGAAACTTTATCAAAGTCGCCTGGTCACTTTAATTTTATTCGGTTCCCAAGCCAGAGGAGACGCGGAATCCGGTTCGGATATTGATGTCTTAGTCGTACTCAAAGGCACCGTTCAAGTCGGGACAGAAGTCAAACGAACGGGTCAAATTATCGCCGATTTATCTTTGCAACATGATGAAGTGATCAATTGCATCTTCATGGAAGAAGATTATTTTTTAAACCGTCAAGGGCCTTTATTGAGGAATATCCGAAAAGAAGGTATTTTACTCTAAGTTTAATTGAGACATGACTGAAGATCAACTGGAATTATGCTTGAAAGCGCGACAAAGTTTAAATGCGGCTCAAGTTTTATTGAATAATGGATTTCCAGATTATGCGGCATCTCGCGCCTATTATGCAATGTTTTATATTGCCGAAGCTTTTTTGGAAGGGGAGGGGATGTCTTTTTCCAAACATTCGGCCGTGATTTCCGCTTTCGGTCGAGATTTTGCCAATACTGGCAGAATTCCCGTGCCATTTCATCGTTTTTTAATTGAAGCTCAGAATTTGCGAAATTCCGGAGATTACGGGGGCTTAAATTCCGTCACCAATAAAGAAGCAGAAGAGCAAATCAATCGCGCCATACAGTTTTTAGAATTGGCGGAACAACAGCTCGGTTCTTTTGATATCGAAGATCGTTAAATAAAAAATAAATTAAAGTAAATTATCGTATAATATTCGATTATTTTACCGCATAATCTTTCCAATCCTCTTCAGAGGATTTTGGCTGGTAGGGGCCCCTGGCTTGCGCCCTCGGGGAATTGATTCACAAGCGGTGCGGATATATAACCAGCTTTCTCCGGGTATTTAATCAAATTTGATTCAACCCAACTGTGGGGGCAACCGTCTCTGGTTGCCAAAAAAACACATCACGCCCAAAAAAAAATCGATCAATCACTTTCGCTCATACCTCATCCCCGGAAGCTGCGTCACAAACCCCAACAATTCCAACTGTAATAAAAGACCCGAAACCGTCCCCGCATCCATCCCAGACTGTTCCACAATCAGATCGAAAGGCGTCGGTTCGGGCGCGATCGCATCCAATATCTTCAACAACTCCGGCGCCAAATTCGGCCGTTCCGGTTCCGATTTCGGCGGCGGTTCCGGTTCAAACAAAGGCAATTGGACGGGGACATCCAACTGCGGAATCGCCCCCAACTGTTCCAAAAGCTGGTCGAGATCCACCGGAATTACCCCCGCCCCGCCGTCAATTAACTTCAGACAGCCGTGGGATTTTTCATCGTCCAAACGTCCCGGCAAAACGTAGACATCCCGACAAAAATCGTTGGCGATGTGGGCGGTAATTAGAGCACCCGATCGCTGCGGGGCTTCCATTACAAATACCGCCCGACTCAACCCGGCGATGATGCGGTTGCGGCGGGGAAAATTGCGGGCGTTCGGTTTGGTTCCGCTGGGAAATTCACTGATTAATAAACCCGACTCCATCACCCGTTCGCAAAGGGGTCGATTTTCCTTGGGGTAGGCGATGTCAACCCCCGTCCCCAAAACGGCGAGGGTTCGCCCTCCCGCGTCCAAACAACTGCGGTGGGCTTCCGTGTCGATGCCCGCCGCCATGCCCGAGACGATCGCGAATCCGCTGCGGGTGAGGGTGGTGCTGATTTTGCGGGTCCAGCGGCGTCCGTATTCGGTGGGGTTGCGGGTGCCGACGATCGCAATTGTCGGTATTTTCCCTTGAATTTCGTCGGGGTTCGTGATGCCCCGGTAGTACACAATGGGCGGCGGGGAGGGAATTTCTAGCAGCAAACGGGGATAGTCGGCGTCGGCGGGAGTCCAGAATTTTGGGTTTTTTTCCAGGTGTTTCTCGAACAGTTGGGCAGGTTCGAGTTGCGATCGCTCTCCGGCGACTTTCTCCACCGTCTGTTTTCCGAACCCTTCCACGCGACGCAATTCGGCGGCGGGGGCTTCCCAGGCAGCTTTGAGTGTGCCGAACTGTTCCTGGAGTCGTTGCAGTGCGATCGGGCCGATTCCCGAAATTTGCGACCACGCCAGCCAGTAGACCCGTTCTTCGGACATTTTTCCCAGTTGATTCTGAACCCTTAGATTAATTTATCGCAATTTGATGGAATTGGGGAATGAACCACAGAGGCACAGAGGACACGGAGGATTGATGGGGAGAGTATAATAAATGGACGATCGCGATCGCATTTTACCATGACTCAAGCTAAACTCGAAAATCCTCCATCTTCCGATCAGCGGATCATCCATTCCGGTCTGAACTGGGAACAGTTTAAACTGATTCAGGCGGGTTTCGCAGAGTCGCGGCGGGTGAGGCTGTTTTACTCGGACAATACCATCGAAATTATTATGCCGGGGCGGGAACACGAGTTTTTTAAAACTATCATAGGGATGTTGATAGAGTTGTTTTGTTTGGAAACGGAAACGGAATTTTATCCCCTCGGTTCCACTACCCAAGAACGGGAGGGGGAAGTCGCCGTCGAACCGGATGAGTCCTACTGTTTTGGCGAATTGAAAAATAGACCGGATTTGGCGATCGAGGTCGTTTTGACCAGCGGCGGCCCCGACAAGTTGCACCGCTACCGATCGCTCGAAATTCCCGAAGTTTGGTTCTGGCGAGAGGGTACATTTCATCTCTATCACCTGCGGGGTTCGGATTACGAAGACATTGTCCGCAGCGAAATCCCGGAATTGATTAAGCTGGATTTGGAGTTATTCGGACGTTGTGTCTTGATGGCACAAACCTCTCGCCTGGAGGCGGCGAAAACCTTGCGAAATGGATTCAAATAAAATAGAATAGACAGAGATTCCTTGAAAATAACTGCAACCATGACCGCATCCGCCAACCCCCGCAACTGGGATGAATTTTGTGCCGAACTCGGCGATATCGAAACGATCCGCGATCGCGCCCAGGTGGCGAAACTGTCCCAGGACTACAACCATTTCAGCCCGATTTTACAATCAATTCTCCAGGAAAAAATTGGGGATGTCGTCGTCCGTCCCACCTCGGAGGCGGAAGTATTGAAAGTTGCCCAACTGTGTGTCAAACATCGAGTTACCCTCACGGTTCGTGGGGCGGGAACGGGCAATTATGGGCAGTGTGTCCCCCTGGAAGGTGGGGTAATTTTAGACCTGTCAAAAATGAATCAAATTCGCCGCATCGAACCGGGTGTTGCTTGGGTGGAACCGGGGGTTAAACTGGTGGCGATCGACAAACAAGCCCGGGATATGGGGTGGGAATTGCGGATGGTTCCTTCCACCTACCGCATGGCGACTATCGGCGGTTTTATCGGCGGTGGAAGCGGCGGCATCGGTTCGATTAATTACGGACAATTGCGCGATCGCGGCAACCTCCACGCTGTCCGCATCGTCACCCTGGAAGACGAACCGCAGATCGTCGAATTGCGGGGGGATGAGGTGCAAAATGTCAACCACGCCTACGGCACGAATGGGATTATCACCGAGTTAGAAATCCCCCTCGCACCGGCCTATCCCTGGGCGGAATTGATTGTCACCTTCGACGATTTTATGACATCGGCGAAATTCGGTCAAGCCCTGGGCCGGTCGGACGGAATTATCAAAAAATTGGTTTGTATTTGCGCCTGGCCGATTCCGTCTTATTTTGCCCCCTTTCGCGATATTCTTCCCCAGGGCAAACACGCGGCATTGTTGATGGTCGCCGAACCCAGTTGGGAGCCGTTTCAAGAATTGGTCAAAGAATTCGGGGGGGATATCTGCTATCACAAATCGGCTCAAGAAGCGACCAAAGGCACGGCGATCGCCGAGTTTACCTGGAATCATACCACGTTGCACGCCCGCAGCTCCGACTCGTCTCTGACCTATTTACAAACCGGATTTCCCGAGGACCCGGAGTTGAAACTGGTCGAACATTTTTACCATCATTTCGGGGACGAAGTGATCCCGCATTTGGAGTTTGTGAGGTCGGGGGGAAACCTGCGGCCGTCGGGGTTGCAAATTGTCCGCTTTACGGACGAAGCGAGACTGAATGAAATTATCCGCTACCACGAGGAACGGGGGGCGATAATTTTCAATCCCCACACCTATATTTTAGAAGATGGGGGGATGAAAGCGATCGACGTGCGACAATTGCAGTTCAAACAAAAGTACGACCCCCACGGGTTGTTGAATCCGGGTAAAATGCGAGGTTGGTGGGAATCTCAATCTTGATTGAGAAAAAACCAGCTATCCCGGTCTAGGTGGGGCGCGAATCGTTAATTTTTTTAAAACTTTCTGAACGGATACTGAAGCCATAGTAGGATTCTGTTATGCTTTCAGTGATAGAACGTTCATGGCTAAATCTCGCAATTCCCTTCGCTTACTTTCGTTCTTAACCCACACCTCCCTCCGCACTGTCCTGCTGTTGCTTCTGAGTCTGACCCTATCCGCCGCGGCGAAATCTCCCTCGGTTCGCGTCCCGATTTTCGGGTTTCACGACATTATCGATACCACCGATGCGGACAAACAGATGACCCGGCGTCCCCCGGTGAGTACGGATTACCAAAAACGGAATCTCTATCATTTTCTCAATTACCTGGTGGTGAACGATTATTGGTTCCTGTCCAGCCAGGATTTATTCGTCTATTTTATTCAAAAGTCAAAACCGATTCCGCCCGAGTATCGGGGGCGAAAGCCGGTGATGATCACCTTTGACGACGGTTATTCCGGAGTTCACGAAAATGTGCTGCCGATTTTGAAGGATTTGGAGTATATTTATCGAGAAAAAGTCAAAATTGTCGTCTTTGTCAATCCGGCTTACATGGGAGTCAATATCCCGGAATATGTCCCCCACATGAGTTGTGAGGATTTGCGGTACGGATTTAAAAATGGATTTTACGACATCCAATCCCACGGTTATTCTCACCAAAATTTGGCGCGGCTGAATGCCCAGACGTTGCAGTTGGAGTTGGAAAAAGGGAAGTCTAAATTGCGGGAATGTACCCGAGATCTCGATCGCAACCAACTCGTCGGCGCCCACATCGCCTATCCCTTCGGCGCCCTGACGCGACGGGTGGAACGCTACCTTCCCGGCTATCACCTGACGGGGTATCTTTACGATGATATCGTATCCAGACCCGCCCTTCTGAAAAATCCCTTCCGCATTTCCCGTATTCCCGTCAATCTCCGCACCACTCCCCGCGAATTGGTGAATCTCGCCGAAACGGCGACACCGGCGCGGTTCTAATGCATGAAGCGACAGATTTGTCAAATCCCGCAATATAAGTTTACAATCCCCCCTTCAAAATTCGTGTCTCCGGAAACGGGTTTTGCGACAAACTGATTCACCTGTTGACGAAGATATAGGGGTTTCGGGGGAGGGTTTGGAGCGATCGCACACCAAGCCTGAGACTATTATGTTATCAGAACCGCTGAAATGACGCAACTTCGTGGCTAATTGAGAATTATTTTTACACATTTCGTTTTGTTAAGGAGCCAGTTTGATAGAAATATTAAAACTTTAATGCCATAAGTTATTTTTAAAACTTATGGTATCCGATAGGGGATTGAGAACTCGGTTGAACACCTTTTATCTATCTCTAATTTTGACCAAAAATGGCTTTTGTTCGGGGATAATCGGATGGGACTGAACCATCCCTCTTCATCAAACCAGGATGCAATCTTTACGATCAAAATCCGGGATTAAAAAGAGGGATGTATCACAATGGAAGGATAGATGATTTTTTTCCTTATTTACCCGCACAGGGATTGGCACCCGCACAGGGATTGGCACCCGCACAGGGATTGGCATTGTTTGCGGTGCTGCCATCCATAGATGCGTAACCCATAGTCACATTAAATTCCCGACACCAAATCACCACTGAACCATAGTCGGCTGGGTTCACATCATCTGGGATGGCATAGCGTTGAGTTCCATTCAAACTCCAATCGCTTTGTATAATCGGGATCGACAAAAGCATAGACGATTACCCCATCCTGATTGACAACATAAGTTGCAGGTATGGGTAATTCAAAGGTTTGATTTCCGTTAGCCGCCTCCAGATCGATGCCCAACTTTTGATAAATGGGTCGGAGTTTTTCGGGGAGAGTAAACACCAAACCAAACTCCCGGGCGATCGCATTGCCAATATCACTGAGTATTTCAAAAGATAATTGTTTCTTTTCCAGGGTTGAAAGGGCATGACTTGGAGTTTCCGGAGTCAGGGCAACTAAAGTTGCCCCGAAAGTTTTAAACAGGGGAAGCGATCGCTGCAATGCACGCAATTCCAAACTACAGTAGGGACACCAACCGCCCCGATAAAAAGACAGAACCACGGGACCCGATTTCAAGATATCTTGAATTTTAATCGGTTGACCGATCGCATTAGGTAAAACAAAATCAGGGATGGTATCTCCGGGTTTCAAGGCGCGATCGACCCTGGCGTTGTCAGGCCCCTGTCATCGAGGGTTTGAGAATTTCTCAGCCAAAACTCAGGTGAGATCGAGCAATTGATCAGTTTCGGCGACGACGATCGCAGATCAGATCACCTTCTAGAACAGTTGACGGGGTAGAACAGTTATGGTAAACCGAGATCGGTTGGTCATGGATGACGGGCAATGTGTGGAAGTCGAGGCGGTCGAGAGCGATCGCCAGTGGGTGCGTCCCTATCGGCTGTATCGGTTTCTCACCGATTTAGAAGATCTGCTGATAGGAGTCGAAGACAACCCAACCCGACTGCACCTGATTCGTCCCCTGGTGCGGCAGTTGTTGAACAGTTCCGAGTGGCTGCACTATAATTTTTTACCACCCGATACGGCTACAGGCTGGTCTGTTTTGATGCTCTATAATGAACCCGAATTTCCAATCACAATTCAAACAGTCGTTTGGTCCCCCGATCGCGTTTCACCCATCCACAATCACGGCACCTGGGGAGTCGTGGCGATGTTGAGCGGGCAGGAAAAAAATACCTTCTGGCGGCGATCGCCGACCGCCGACCATCCCGATCGCATCGAATGGGTCGGAGAAGAACTTTTAACTCCGGGAGACATTCTCTGTTTGATGCCCGATGCAATTCATCAAGTCGAAGCGATCGGAACCGAACCGACCATCAGCTTTAATCTATATGGCGAAACCGACTTTCAACGACGATTTGAGTTCGATCGCGATCGCCACACCGCCAAAAACTTTTAAAAACCATGAAAAAACCCCAATTATTGCTTACCCTTCTGATACTATTATTGTGCCTCCTGTGGAGTCCGATCGCTCGGGCGGCGACGTCAGATTTGACCCTGGATGAACTCCTGAATCGCGCCTTTTCCACCAGTCAGGCGGGGCAGTTCGCCCGGGCTGAGGACTACTGGAGTCAAATCATCGATCGCTATCCAGACAACCCGGCAATGTGGAGCAACCGGGGCAACGTCCGGGTCAGCCAAAACCTGCTACAGGAGGCGATCGCAGATTTTAACCGAGCCATTGAATTAGCCCCCGATGCCCCCGACCCCTATTTAAATCGCGGCATCGCCTACGAAGGACTCGGACGCTGGGACGACGCGATCGCCGACTATAATCGAGTCTTAGAACTGACTCCCGACGACGCCATCGCCTACAACAACCGGGGCAACGCCGAAGCCGGACGGGGCCGGTGGGAAAATGCGATCGCGGACTATTCCAAAGCCACCGAACTCGATCCCGGTTATGCCTTCGCCCGGGCTAATTATGCCCTCGCCCTGTACGAAACCGGCCAAACCGAAAACGCCATTCGGACTATCAAAAATTTGATTCGGAAATATCCCAATTTCGCCGATATGCGGGCGGCATTAACTGCCTGTTTGTGGGAGAATGGAAAAGTAGGAGAAGCCGAAAGCAACTGGGTGGCCGTCGTGGGACTCGATCCCCGCTACAAAGATCTCGATTGGGTTGCCAACGTGCGGCGCTGGCCCCCGACGCTGGTCGTCGCCCTGGATCGGTTTCTGAATTTACGATCAATGGCGTTTTAATGCTTCCAAGCGGGTTTCAAGTTCGGTCAATAATTGTTCGAGACGGGCGTCCGAGCTCAGTTGGGGGGGCGTATTTTTGGCGATCTGCGACAAATTCTCGGCCACCGAATCCGAAACCGGAAATTGCAGCAGATGCTTGCCCCAGTGGCGACTCGCGGCGATGCCGGAACGGATGCCCCGTCCGTAGCGGGGATAGGGGCTCAGGGGGGGCAGATATCGGGGGCGGTAGGGAACCTCGACGGACCCACACCAGTCCCGCCATTTGAATTCCAAAATTCTGGGGCTGGTGACGACGGGTATCCACCGCACCCGCAGGGCGTCGGCAACGATCGCCCCGTGCATGGCCTCGGCTAAGAGCACCTCGGTTTCGGAAATGGCGGAAATGACGGTTTCCACGGGGTCGGTGGGGTCGATATACCGCCAACCGAGGCGATCGCAAATTTCCTGCCAAACCGGTTTGGCGAAGTTGGCGTGGTGGACGTGGGGCATGAAGGCGAAAGAGTCGCGTTTTTTGGGGGCCGGTTGAAACAGATGCCGGACCAATATTGCCCCGTCAGTGACGGCCATTTGGGGAGGTAAACCGAGCATCCCGGCGGAAAGGGGGCCGCGGACGCAGTGAATTTCCCAGTGGGGCGCGATCGCTTTCAGGGGTCTTTCGTAACCCGCCCCGGTGCTGAAAAAGATGACCCGTTTTGCAGTTTTAACCCGTTCGGGAAGCAAGTCATTTAATAAGGTTCCGAACCCCACAAATATTTCCGTTTCATCCCCGTCGAAAAAACCGGGGAGGAGGTGGGACCACAACTGGGCGTTGAGTTCGTCCCCGAAGTTGGGGAGGTTGTCCCGGCGTCGGTAGTAATAGAGTTTCATGGGTTCCCCACCAAACTGGGAATTTTCAGTTTCGATCGCCCCTTGTCGATGGCGAAGGATAAAAAGTCTGCGGTCAATTTTTTCTGCTGTTCCCAGAAGGATTGAACGCGCCAATTTTCCCAGGCGGGGACGGCGATGGTGGTCAGAAATTTGCGCCATTCTGAGGCGATCGCGTCGGTGCGGATGCGGTGGGTTTGGGCGCAGCCGTTTTGAACCAGTCGATGTCTCAATTCGCGATCGGCTTTCAACCGTTTTAAAGCGGCGATCAATTCCGATGGCGAAGTCACTTCCAAGTAATCCCGATCCGACCATCCCTCAGCGCGAAATGCCGATTCCCAACCCAAAATTGCGGGCACTCCCGCCAACCAACAATTATATAATTTTGTCGCCGGTTTGTAAAGGTAATAATTCTCGGTGCCGAAACTGCGGACGGCGACCACGGCATCGATTTGGGAGTAGTCGTTCCAGGGCACCGTGATGCCCCGGTAGTCGGACCAGTGGTTGCAGTTGATCGCCGGACGCCAGTTCAAACCCAGTTCCTTGAGCTGCCGCTCCCAAGTGGGGTCCAGCAGTTCGGGGGCGAGGTTATTTTGGTGTCCGAAAAAGCCGATATTTTCAAAGCGATCGCCCCGGTGGCGATCGCGGGAAATCAACCCCGGTTGGGTCCAGTGGGGGATGTAGTAGCTGTTGGGAACCGTCAGCATCTCTTGCAGGTTCTGCACGACGTGAAGTTGGGCGTAGGGGTACGGGTCGCCGTCCGCTTTGATGCAGATCAGCAACAAATTTTTCCCCGGTCGGAATCGATATTTGTACTGGTGGAGGGTGTTTCGGTGGGCGAGAACGATCCCTTCCGAGGGCATTTCCGTCACCAGTTGGCAGGGAAAACCGTCCGCTTTCAAACGCAAATAGGTTTGCAGCGTCCAGGCGTGAATGCCGAGTCCAAATCCCGGCCAATTACTTTCGACATCGGCGGGAATTTCTGCCGGCAAATAGCGGGCGGGAATGTAAAAAGAGATGGGCGGTAACATTCGATGATTAAATCAATTCATTGTTGTTTCGTAACTTAGACAGTTGCTGGGAGATTGAAACTGAGTCTTTGCCACGGTTAAAGCTTTTTCGATAATGATAAAAAGGGCTGACAATACTTCCCCGTAAAAGCTCGAACTGACATTGCTCGATGACATCCCGATTCAAAGATTTGTGGGTTTTAAAATAGTAGGCAATCAGCTTGCAGCTATCGACCATAAGATAGGCGAGAATGACGAGGAAATGTTGCCATCGGGGGCGGTAAACGGTGCGGGTGGCAAAGCGACTCAAGCCGACCCCATGACAGAGTTTTAACAAATAGGCTTTTTGAAAGCGACTGCTGGGAATGTGGTGCTCGATGATCAGGTCGGGATTGTGCCAAATTTGCCACCCCGCTTTTCTGAGGTAAGACAGGGTTTCGATATCCTCCCCTTTATTGGAGAGAGATTGACCCGAAACGCCGCTGAGTTGGGGACGGTCCGGGACGCATTCCAACCAAGCCCGACGGCGGACGACCATCCCCGCCCCCGCCGGGAACAGCCACCGGTCGAGGAGGTCGTAGCGAAAGGCTTCCGTCCCGCGATCGGAAACCGCCAACAAGCTGGCAATTCGTTCAAAATTTTTGGGGGGCTGCTCGTCGTACTTCCCGAGAATTCTGCCGCCATATCCTCCCGCTTGGGGGTGTTTTTTTCCGAAGTCACAGGCCGCCGCCACCCAGTTGGGATCGGGATAGTTATCGTCGTCGAGAAACCCGATCAATTCCCCAGGGACTTCTCGAATGGCACGACGGCGGGCGTAGGCTAATCCCTGGCGGGGTTCAAAGCAATATTTGAGGGGGACAATTTCGGAAAATCGAGCCTGATACTTTCGGATGATTTCGGCGGTCTGGTCGGTACTGTTATTATCGACGACGATAATTTCCCAACTCAAATTTTCGGTCTTTTCTTGGGTGAGTAAGCGTTCCAGAACGTTGGGCAGACGCGATGCACCGTTGTAGGTGCAAATGACCACTGTTAAATCGAGCATTTTAAGCAAACATCCCCGGTTATAATTTTTGAAAAATGAGACTTTTAGAATAGGCTTTAAGTTGGACGGAAATCCGCGATTCCCTTCGACGCCCATCCCTTCCCGAGGGGTCGAGTCCGAATCGCGACACCGCCGATCGCCGCACAGGCAATGTCTGTAAAATAACCCAAAATCAAGATATTCAATGCTGCTATCGATGATCATCCCGAAATTTTAACAAAATTTGATGCTTTTTCTAAATTCGCTTTAAAAAAGGGGGGGTAATGTAAAGATAAAAGCCGATCAGGTGCCGAGCATCTGCAATTGGTAGAGGCCGGCGTACAGTCCCCCCCGCTGCAGCAGTTCTTCGTGGGAACCGGACTCCACCAGGTGTCCCCGCTGCAAGACGAGGATGCGATCGACATTTTTGATGGTCGAAAGGCGGTGGGCGATGATGATGGCGGTTTTGCCCTCCAAAAGGCGATCGAGGGCCTCCTGAATCAGGGCTTCTGTCATCACGTCCAAATTCGCCGTGGCTTCGTCCAACACCAATATTTTCGGGTTGCGGATGGCGACCCTCGCGAACGCCAAAAGCTGTTTTTGACCGGTGGAAAGGTTGGTGCCCCGCTCCCGCAGTTCGGTATCGTAGCCTTGGGGCAAATTCTCGATAAATTGGGCGACATTCGTTTTTTCCGCCGCCGCCCGGATTTCCTCCATCGAGTAATTTTCACCCAAAGTGATATTACTTTTGACATCCCCGGCGAACAAAAATCCGTCCTGCAAAATCACGCCGACGTGGCGCCTCAACTCCGCCTGACGCAAATCGCGGATGTCGATGCCGTCCACCAAAATTCGCCCGTGGCTGGTTTCGTAGAGGCGACAGAGGAGGCGGATGATCGAACTTTTTCCGGCGCCCGTCGGCCCCACCAAAGCGATTTTTTCGCCGGGACGGATGGTGAAGTCTAAATTGTGGAGGACGTACTCATCCTTTTTGTAGGCGAAATTGACATTTTCAAAGCGAATTTCCCCCACCGCATCGGAGGTGTGAGTCGCCAAAACGCCGGCATTTTCGGCTTCCGGATCGCGGATTTCGATGGGTTCGCCGAGGATGCCTTCGATCCGCTCGATCGCCGTCAAACCCGCCTGAATTGCCGTGAATTTGTCGGCGAATTGTCGCAGGGGATCGAAGAGTCGCTGGGCGAATAAAATAAAGGTGGAAAGGACTCCGAAACTCAGGTCGCCGCCGAACACCTGCCGGCCCCCCACCCACAGCACCGCCGCGATCGCGACCAGGGCGATCCATTCCAGGGTCGCCGATACGGCGGAATCGTAAAAAATGGTGCGATCGACGGCCTGGACGTAGCGGTTATTCGTCGTCCGAAATAACTCGGTATTGTACCGTTCCCGCCGAAATAATTGCACGACTCCGATGCCGATCAAGTTCTCCTGAAGCTGGGCGTTTAAATCGGAGAGTTCCTCCCGGGCTTTATAATTTGCTTTGCGATATTGTTGTTGGAAATAGACGATCACCGCCGTGACCGGGAAGATCGACAGCACCAGCATCAACGCCAATTTCCACTGCATGGTAAACATGGTGACGGCGATGACCAGGATAGAAAATAAATCGCTGATAATCCCGATCGCCCCCGTGGAAAAGACATCCCCCAGCGCATCCACGTCGCTGGTCAGGCGGGTGATCAATTTCCCCACCGGAGTCCGGTCAAAAAATCGCACCGCCAAAGACGTGACGTGCTCGAATAAATCATTCCGAATGTCGGCGGTCATTTTCTGCCCCACCGTCTGCACGACGTACCCCTGCAACGCCTGCAAAATAAACCGCAGGGAAATGGTCAGCAACAATAAAAATGCCAGCAAGTTCAACCCCGCCGACAGGGACAATCCCTCCAAAAATTGATAGGTTGGTTCTTCCCGGATCAGCGAGATCGTCTGTCCGATCAAAATCGGTTGAATCGCCCCGCACAGCGACAGGGGGACGAGCAAAATTAGCGCGATCGCCAATAACTTTTTGTGGCGTTTCGCGTATTCTCGCAGCCGCCAAATCAGCCGCCAGTCCGCCTCCTGGGGACGGCGATCGTGCAATTGTTGGATGGGGGACGATGAAGGTGTCATTGACTGCAATCCGCTCTGAGTATTTCCGGGGTTGGGGATGCACCCCTTTTAATCCGTCCTATAATTTAGCACTTTTTTTGATAACCGGGCGATCGCCATCGCCTGCCCCACCGCCAAGCCGCCGTCGTTGGGGGGAACTTGAGAATGGCAATAAACCGCAACCCCGCCAGACCGCAACCGGGCGATCGTCCGTTCCGACAGATAACGATTTTGGAAACATCCCCCCGTCAACGCCACCGGAATTCCCGGAAATCTCCCCGCCATCGATACGATCGCCTCCGCCAAACTGTTGTGAAACTTCGCGGAAATAAAACCGGCATCTATTTGATTATCCAAATCGGCGATAATTCCCAAAACCATCGGTTTCCAATCCAAGATGAAACTGTCGAAATTTTCGATAACATCCACCGGGTAAAATTCATCCGTCTCGAAATCGGCGATCGCGAATTCCAACCCCATCGCCACCTGCCCTTCAAAGCTGATTGTCTCCCCCAGCCCCACCCAAGCCGCGATCGCATCGAACAGCCGTCCCGCACTCGACGTTTGCGGGGAATTGATATTCCGCCCCAGCATTTGCAGCATCAACTTGAGATCCCGCGATCGCCAAGATTTCAATAATTTTAAATTCCCCCTTTCCAAAAGCTCATCGCCCCACAATTCATACAGCAGCCCCACCGCCGCCCGTCGCGGTTCCAACACCGCCTTATCGCCCCCCGGAAGTCGGAACGTCCGCCAATGTCCGACCCGCTCAAAATCGGTATCCGAAATTAACAGAAACTCGCCCCCCCAAATCGTCCCGTCCAAGCCGTAGCCCGTCCCGTCCCAAGCCACCCCCAGCACCGGCGGCGACAGTTGATTTTCCGCCATTGCAGATAACACATGGGCGTAATGGTGTTGAACCGGAATCACCGGAACTTCCCGATTTTCACGATAAAAAATATCCGCCGATAACTGATATGCGAACTGCGTCGAATAATAATCAGGGTGGGCATCGCAGGCGATACAATCCGGGCGGAAATCGTAAATTTTACTCAAGCTTTCTATTGCTTCTTTAAATGCTTCTATCGCCCGGGGATTCTCCAAATTTCCGATATGTTGACTCAGGAAAACTTGCCCCTCCAACGCCACGGCGACCGTATTTTTTAAGTGTCCCCCGACCGCCAAAATTTTGGATAATTTGCAATCGGAAGCCCCTTGTGATAGAATAAAATCAGATAAGGTATTGTGGCTATTCTCCTGCCAAATGACGGCGGGGAGTGGCGCGTAGCCCCTAGCCCGACGGATGACCGTGACGCGATCGCCAATCACCCGAACCACCGAATCGTCCACCGGGCGGGCGATAGGGCGGTCGTGAACCAGGAAGCGATCGGCGATTTGCCCCAGCCGTTGCAACGCCTCCCCCTCCTCCGTGCAGATGGGTTCGTTGGAGAAATTGCCGCTAGTGGCGACCACCGGAAAACCCAATTCCGCCATCAGCAAATGGTGGAGGGGGGTGTAGGGCAGCATCACCCCCAAATTCGGGTTATTCGGGGCGACTTCCGCCGCCAAAATGGAAGATTCCCCGGATCGCCGCGACAGCAGAACCACGGGAGATTCGGGCGATCGCAACAACTCCTGCTCAGTATCCCACAGGCGGCACTCCCGGCGAACCTGTTCCCAACTCGGATACATCACCGCGAAGGGTTTGTCGGGTCTGTGCTTGCGAATCCGCAGTTGACGCAGCGCCGCCGCATTTCGGGCGTCCGCCAACAACTGAAAGCCGCCCAACCCCTTGAGGGCGACAATTTCGCCCCGGCGGAGGGCGTCCGCCGCCGCCGACACCGCCCGATCGCCCTCGGCCAGAATTTCCCCCCGACGGTCCCAAAACTGCAATTTCGGGCCGCAGACCGGGCAGGCGTTGGGCTGGGCGTGAAAGCGGCGATCGCGGGGGTCGCGGTACTCTGTCTCGCACTGCGGGCACATCCGAAATTTGCCCATCGTCGTGTTGCCGCGATCATAGGGCAGAGTTTTGATGATACTGTAGCGGGGTCCGCAGTTCGTGCAGTTAGTGAACGGGTAGCGGAAGCGGCGGTTTTGGGGGTCAAAAATGTCCCGCAGGCAGTCCGGGCAGGTGGCCAGATCCGGCAGCACCACAGCCGATTTTGAACGGCGATCGCCCGACTCCGAAACCTTGATTTCAAACTCGGAATAGCCGACAATAGGAAGCCAGACCGCCTCCAAAGACCGGATCTGCGATCGCGGCGGCTTTTCCGCTTCGATGCGATATCGGAACCGGTCCAGAACCTCGGCGGCGCCCTCGACTTCCACGAACACCCCCGCCGCGGAATTATTCACCCACCCCGCCAGGTGCAACTCCGTCGCCAGACGGTACACGAAGGGCCGGAACCCCACGCCCTGAACCGCACCCCGAATGGCGAGGCGGAGGCGGCGGGGGTCGGATGGAGAGGATGGGGCAGAAAAAGACATATCGATCGGCGCTTGACGAATGGCTCGGTTCTTCCTTAGTCTAAAGGCATTCCCAACTGATGTGTTCTCAAGAGACGGGATTTTCAATACTCAGGAATTTGCCATGAACTGGCTTCCCAAAAAGGCGGCACTCAACTCCAAATTTCCCATCAAAGGCGTGGCGGCGATCGCGAAAAATCTGCCCGTCCCCAATCCAACCGGCGGCGATCGCGACCCGGAGACACCGCAGCCGAGCCCCAACTTTACCACCCCCCTGGCGATCGCCATTGTAGCCAGTTTGACCCTCTTCGGCATCCTCCTGGGGGTGGCCGCGATAATGAAAAATAACCCATTGGGCGATCGCACCCAGACCGAGTCCGCCCCCGCCCCCGCCGCCGTCCCAGTTCCCACCGCCCTCCAAAAACAGAAATTGCAGCAAAAAACCCTGGAAACCCGCCAGTGTCCCGAGTGCGACCTGAGCAACAGCAATTTCAAGCAGGGCAACCTCGCCGGCGCCTACCTCTGGAAAGCCAACCTCAAAAACGCCGACCTGCGACAATCCTACCTCAAAAACGCCGACCTGCGCGGCGCCAACTTGATCGAAGCCGACCTCGGAAATGCCATCTTAGAACAGAGCAATTTGGGCTACGCCAACCTCTTCCAAGCCCGGTTGGGAAAAGCCAATTTGACCGGGGCGAATTTGTGGCATACAAACTTGAGAGAAGCCCATCTCGCCTACGCCCAACTCGAAGGTGCCGACCTGCGGGGAACCCACTTGGGAAAAGCCGATTTAGCCTCCGCCCAACTCCGAGATGTCAACCTGGGGCGGGCAGAATTGCAGGGGGCAAACCTGGTCTTTGCAGACCTGCGAAATGCCAATTTGAAACAGGCGAATTTGGAAAAAGCAAACCTGCAAGATGCCAACTTGGAAAACGCCAACTTGCAACAGGCGAATTTGGGGGACGCCAGCCTGGAACGGGCCGACCTCGGCGACGCCGATTTGCAGGAGGCGAAACTGTGGGTGACGAGATTAAATGAAGCCAATTTGGACGGGGCGAATTTGCAGAAGGCAACCCTAGGATACGCCAATTTGGAAGGGGCGAGTTTGCGGGAAGCCGACCTGACAGACGCGGTTATGGAAGGCGTCAACCTGGAAAATGCCGACCTCAAAGAAGCCGATTTGGAGGGGGCAAAATTGCAGCGATCGCGACTTTTGGGCGCCTATTTAGAAAAAGCCGATTTGGAAGGAGCAAACCTGGAACAAGCCGACCTGCGGGGGGCATTCCTAAAAAATGCCGACCTCAGAAACGCTTACCTCCAAGGGGCAAACCTGCGGGGTGCGAACCTGCGGGGGGCAAAAATAAAAGGCGCCAACCTCCGAGATGCAGACTTGAAAGGAGCGACATTACCCAACGGAAAAACCGTAGATTGAATGCCAGTCCGGTTGAATCATCTCTCCGCGTCCTCTGTGCCTCTGTGGTAAAATTTTCGGAATTTACGCATTACAAAATAATGATAGAATCTATAAACTCCAAAACGATTAAAAAACCCACCATGTCCTCCCAACTCCACCTCCGTCCCGCCACCCCCGCCGACGTCCCCGCCATCTTTTCCCTCATCCGAGCCCTGGCAGAATACGAAAAACTCTCCCACCAAGTCACCGGCGATGCCGACACCTTGAAACAACACCTCTTCGGAACCCGTCCCTACGCCGAAGTTATCCTCGCCGAATGGGAACAAAAGATAGTCGGATTCGCGTTATTTTTCCCCAACTATTCCACCTTCCTCACCCAACCGGGAATTTACCTCGAAGATCTCTTCGTGCTCCCCGACTACCGGGGACGGGGAATCGGCAAAGCGTTGTTGAGGGAAGTGGCGAAACTGGCGGTATCGAGAGGATGCGGACGCCTGGAGTGGAGTGTGTTGGATTGGAACGAACCCGCGATCGCATTTTACCAGTACATGGGGGCGGCGGTGTTGCCCGACTGGCGAATTTGCCGCGTCACCGGGGAGAGTTTGCGGCAGTTGGGGGATATTCGGGAAGGTTGAGAAATACTATTCCAAATATCAGCAACCTCGCAGTTTGCGAATAATCGCCAAAATTTCACCCCTGCCAGCAAAAGCACCGTAGTAAGCCAAAACGACTGAGTTATAGCTATCCTCAAAATTTTTGTCTTTGGGAACAGAACTGATGTATAGTGTTGTCCTCCCAGTGGATGGCTGAAGTGATACGAGAAAAGATCGTATCCCGCCGGGTTTCATCTTTTCGGGAAGCCGTTGTGGCGATCGCATTTGGCTAATCAGCCGATCGCGCCATCGATATAATATCCTCTATTATAGTATCAATCTCCAAATTATTCAAGAGATTCTGAGTCGGTGACGGCGAGGATGCCCAAACCTCTCCCGTCGGTGTTGCCAGGTGGAACGAACCCGCGATCGCATTTTATAAACAACCCATGCTAAATCAAGACACAACCACCCATCGGTTAATTGAAGGAGACGCGAGAAACCTAAGCTTTATATTGCGACTTGGCGGCAAATTTGGTTCAGGCAGAAGTTGGTATTTTTGCCGATACCAAAATTTCCCTTGAAAAAGCCGCGAATTTTTCGGCTTGATGCGGCGGCGAAAAAGTTGGGAATGGGGGTTGACAAAAACTGTGGAAATGGTAGAATGAGTTTGTCGGGGGCAACTCGCCTATTGACTTGACTTAAAATTCAACACCCCGACAATTAAAGATTGCCCTCACCCCCAGCCCCTCTCCCAATTTTGGGCGAGGGGAGTCAAAACCAAACCGAGGGCTATTATTTAAAAATCGATTTTAACCGATCGCAAAAATTCCGCACTTTCTTCCGGTAAAGAAGTATTGATAAACATCCCGCTGCCCAGTTCAAAACCGGCGGTGAGGGAGACGCGGGGGATGATGGCGATGTACCAGTGAAAATAATCGGTGCGCTGCTCGGCGGTGGGGATGGAGCGGATGGTATAGTTAAAATCCGGATTATTTAGACCGAAATAGAGTTGGGAAAGGACGGTTTTTAACGTGATCGCCAAATTCTCGATTTCCTCGTCGGTGATTTCGTCGAAGGACGAGGCGTGGCGGCGGGGAAAAATCCAGGTGTGGAAGGGGGAGAGGGCGGCGTAGGGGATGAAGGCGACGAAATGTTCTCCCTCGTAAATAATGCGATCGCCCGCTTTCAGTTCGTCCTTGAGGGTGCGGCAAAACAGACATTCCCCCGTATCGTCATAGTAGCGAACCGACTCTTTGCCGCGATCGCGCCACTGGTAGGGGACGATGGGGAGGGCGGCGATTTGGGAGTGGGGATGCTCCAGAGAGGTTCCGGCGCCGCGGCCGTGGTTTTTGAACAGGATGATCGTTTCCACCCGGGGATCGTCCCGCAATTCGCCGTAGCGTTGGCGGTAGATGCGGAGGATGTTGGCGATGTCTTCCGGCGGCATCAAAGCGGTGGTCAAATCGTGGCGGGGATGTTCGACGATCACCTCATGATAGCCGACGCCGGAGAGCGATCGAAAGATGCCGTCGGCTTGGCGGACCCGTTCCCCCACTTTCGAGAGGGCGGGATATTTGTTGCCCACCACCCGCACCCGCCAGCCGCGATCGTCAGCCAGCCGCAGGGTTTCGGCGGAACCCGTCAGGTGTTCGTTTCCGGGGCAGAAGGGGCAGTCTTCCCGGTATTTGGGCGGGCGGGTTCGCTTGCCGTCCGGGGGGGCAAATTCGTGGGGTCGTTTGGCCCGTTCCGTGGCGATGATCACCCAGTCTCGGGTGACTAAGTTTTGTCGCAGTTCAGTCATGGGTGTTTTGAGGATGGGATGGGGGGGGCACCTACCCGAATCGAAAAGGTGGCTCTAGCATACCATTTGGGGCGATCGGGGCGGGAATTTTTACCACAGAGGCACAGAGGACACGGAGGGAGTAGCCGCCTCAATCCTCAATTTTGGGGGTTCTGAGCTGACAAATTTTCACGAATGATTTCACACTGCTATAGCAACTGACAAGGCGATCGGAACACTCTATGTCCAACCGAGTCCACGCAAGCGTGGACTTTTGCTGTGAGCCTTGAAATTGATTTCAAGGCGGGTTCGTTCGGAGACGGTTCCTCGAAAAAAAACGGGTTGGATATCCGCACCGCTTGGGAATCAATTTCCGAGGGCGCAAGCCAGGGGCTCCGACTCGCTCAAATTATCTGAAAATGATGTGTATAACTGTTATAAACTCTGCAACGATTTAACTTTCATTAATCGTCGCATCCCAGAGCGCATCGATGCCATGTCCGATAGATTCCGAGTCCGAGTTGCGATCGAGCCATTCGAGGATTTGGTGGCGGACGGCATCAGAGTTTTTACCCCATTGACCCAGAGTCCCGGCAGCACTCCCCCGCACAGATGAGTCCTCATCTTTCAAGGATGGGAGCAGGGCCGTTACGACTCTCTCCGAACCTTGACCTACTCGACCCAGAACCCCAGCAGCGCTCCCCCGCACCAATGAGTCATCATCCTGCTGCAAGGATTGAAGCAGGGCCGTCACCACCGCCTCCGAACCTTGACCCAATTCACCCAGAGCCTCAGCAGCGCTCCCCCGCACAAATGAGTCATCATCCTGCCGCAAGGATTGGAGCAGGGCCGTCACCACCGCCTCCGAACCTTGACCCAATTCACCCAGAGCAAGAGCAGCCCTCCACCGCACAAATGAGTCTTCATCCTGCCGCAAGGATTGGAGCACGGCCGTCACCACCGCCTCCGAATCTTGACCCAATTCACCCAGAGCAAGAGCGGCGGCTCCCCGCACAGATGAGCCTTCATCCTGCTGCAAGGATTGGAGCACGGCCGTCACCACCGCCTCCGAACTTTGACCCAATTGACCCAGAGCAACAGCAGCGGACTTCCGCACATCTGAGTCTTCATCCCGCAAAGATTGGAGCACAGCCGTCACCACCACCTCCGAACCTGGACTCAATTCACCCAGAGCAAGAGCGGCGGCTCCCCGAACAGATGAGCCTTCATCCTGCTGCAAGGATTGGAGCAGGGCCGTCACCACTGTCTCCGAACTTTGACCCAATTCACCCAGAGCAAGAGCGGCGCGCTCCCGCACAGATGAGTCTTCATCCCGCAAGGATTGGAGCACGGCCGTCACCACTGTCTCCGAGCCTGGACTCAATTCACCCAGAGCAAGAGCAGCAGACATCCGCACATCTGAGTCTTCATCCTGCTGCCAAGATTGGAGCACGGCCGTCACTACCGCCTCCGAACCTTGACCCAACTTACCCAAAGCAAAAGCAGCAGACATCCGCACAGATGAGTCTTCATCCCGCAAGGATTGGAGCACGGTCCTCACCACCGCCTCCGAACCTTGACCCACTTCACCCAGAGCAGAAGCAGCGTTCCCCCGCATTAATGAGTCTTCATCCCGCAAAGATTGCAAGAGTTCGGCAATAACGACTTCTTTTTCTCCCAGTTCGGCTCGATATTTTCGCAATCGATCTTCTTCGATACTTTCCGATCGCGCCTTCAGCAGTTCCAATGCCTGCTCCTGAAAATCCGTTTCTGAGAAACTGCGAAGAACTTGAAACACCTGTTCGCGAACTTTCCGACCCACTCGCTCGTCCGTTTGAACCTCCAACGCCACCAACTGCGTCAAAATCTCCTCCCCCGAACGGCTATCGGCAGCGTCGAGATTTTGGGGATCTTCCGCCAGAGAGTACCCCGCAAGTAACAGATCTCGGTGCAACCATTTTTCGTATCTGTCGCCCCACTTTTGTCCGTTTGGCTTCGTCGGTAATTTCATCGAGTCCGTCCCATCAAATGAGCGATCGCCCGCAACCCGCCTCGTCTCGGCCGTTCCACGTCATTTTTCTGGAATGTCGCCGGGACGCGATCGCTGGCGCCTTTTCAAACTATATCCGCAACTTTACCAATTGCCAATTCTACCACCTGTCCCGTTGTTGGGCTTTGGCCCCAGCCAGAGGCGCTAAAGCGCAACACCGGAAAATGTGCGATCGTCCGATAGATTCCGAGTCCGAGTTGCGATCGTCGATGTGACTGATAGTCCGTAGACTTATCGTCAACAAAGAGTCATGATGAGTTGATGGAAAAGTCGAAAGCCAAAATTTTAAGAGCCTTTGGTTTACTGATGAGACAGCATAGAATAGCTGCTGGTTTCTCTCAAGAAGAACTGGGCTTACGTTGTCACCTCGATCGAACATATATATCGGGAATTGGCAGATAGAATTTTAGAATTTTATGATTATAAAGATGTGATTGAAAATCGAAAAAGACCGGCTCATGAATTGGTTATCGACCATCGTTTTCCGATGGAGCGTTGGGATAAAATCGAATCCAATCATGATGTCAACATGAACGAAGCAGAAATTAAAAGAAAGTTTCAGCTTCTCAAAAAAGATAGTTCTGGAAATCATAATTTACTAAAATCGAGAAGTTGTGAAAGATGTATTAAAACTGGCAAAAGAGGCGAACCGATGGGAATCCGCTTCTGGTATTCTGGTGGAGAGGACTGGCTCGAAAACATTCCGCAATTTGGAGCCGAAGCAGAAGCCGGTTGCGTCGGTTGCGGTTGGTATGATTTTGAGTCATGGCGTAACGCTCTCAATGCAACGTTAGCTGAACGTCAGTAAACAGCTTTTCAGAGACGACAAAACTGCGATCGTTTGTAACGATCGCATTTAAGCATGGGATGAGTGCATAAGCAATACATTCGGCCAGACGTGGAGGTACAGCATTTCCGATTTGCCACATTGCTTTTTTCATCGTTCCCTCAAAAATAAAAGAGTCCGGAAATGTCTGCAATCGAGCCATTTCGCGTGCCGAAATAACCCGATTTAGATGGGGATGAATGTGAGTGCCACCGTGATTTTCTTTGATGGTCATACTGGGTTTTCCCGGATACTGTCGCTTGAAGGCATCAACATAGGTTTGATACAAAGAGCCTCCCGGAGGGACTTTTGATATCCGTTCCATATATTCGGGAGAATGACGAGTCCATTCATGGTTGATACTTGGAATGGGTTCGTAAGCTGGCAGATCGGAAATTGCCGATTCAATCGGCTTATACTGTTCGGGCAGTAATTGAGGATTTGGATAAGGATTCTGCATTTCAAATCGATTGGCTATAAAAATAGTTCTCGGTCGAATTTGTGGAACGCCGTAGGCCGCAGATTCAAGTATTGCAACTGAAACGTTTGTGTAACCGATCGCTTCAAAAGCTTCAAAAATAGTCTGTTTAATTCGTCCTTTTTTCAGGGTCAAGATTCCCGGAACGTTTTCCATGACGACATACCAGGGACGAACTTCGGAAACAATGCGAATAAATTCTTTAAATAAATGATTGCGAGGATCGTTTGGATCGCGCTTTCCGGCAACAGAAAATCCTTGGCACGGCGGGCCGCCAACCACGAGATGAACAGAAGGAGAACCAATTTGGGAAAGCCACTCGCGAGTCTGGAACTCCTTTATATCTCCGCAGAAATGATGACTATTTGGAAAATTTCTCTTATGAGTTGCCGAGGCAATTGGGTTAATTTCTGCGCTGGCTACCGGATTAAAACCGGCCTGTGAAAAGCCTTGGGTAATCCCCCCTGCGCCACAAAATAAGTCGATAAAATTATAAGTTTTAATTGGCTTTATTTCGGCATTAATATCGACAGAGATCTGGTGGGGATCGCGCCTCGTTGTCGCGAGTTCACGCTGAATTTTTTCGTAACGCCCTAACTTGGCTTTTTTATGTTTCCTAACACTGTTATCTTTTGGCTCATCTGGGAATAAGGATAATTGTAAGTCCATCACTTGAAAAACAAACATCTACACGGCTATATCGTGACAGATAGCCTACAAAATGTCAAGGCTTAATCGACAATGTTGCAAAGTTCAAAGTCCCCCTTTCAAAGGGGGATAATGGTGGATTTTTATCAAATCAATCCGCAACCTGCCAAACTTCAATCGTCTTGTCCGGATTGCCGCTGGCTAAAAATCGTCCGTCCGGAGAAAAAGCGATCGCGTAAATTCCCGAGGAATGTCCCCGCAAAGTGGCGATCGCATCTCCGGTTTCCAGATCCCACAATTTCACCGCGTCGTCATCCCCGCCGCTGGCCAAAGTTCGCCCGTCCGGACTCACCGCCAACGCTTTGACGGACTCCGAATGTCCCCGCAAAGTCGCGATCGCTTCTTTTGTCTTCACGTCCCACAATTTCACCGTGCGATCGTCGCTGGCGGTGGCGAGGGTTTTTCCGTCCCGGCTGAAGGCGATCGCGTTGACGGTTTTATCGTGGGATAACAGCGTCGAAACCGCTTCCAGGCGCTCCAAATCCCACAGTTTGACCGTGTTATCCCCGGCACCGCTGGCGAGGGTGTTTCCATCCGGAGAAAAGGCGACGGTGAGCACGTCCCGTTTGTGTCCTTTCAGGGTCGTAATCGCCTCGTTGGTTTCCAGATCCCACAGCGTAATCGTATCGTCCTTGGAACTGCTGGCGAGGGTGTTTCCGTCGGGAGAAAAGGCGAGGCTGAGAACGTCCCCTTTGTGCCCTTCCAAGGTGGCGATAGTTTCCTTCGTTTCCACATCCCAAAGTTTGATGGTTTTGTCGGAACTGCCGCTGGCGATAACCGTCCCGTCGGGGGAGAAGGCGACGGAATAAACGACGGAT
Organism: Lyngbya sp. CCY1209; assembly: GCF_055795065.1. Classification (NCBI taxonomy): domain Bacteria; kingdom Bacillati; phylum Cyanobacteriota; class Cyanophyceae; order Oscillatoriales; family Microcoleaceae; genus Lyngbya; species Lyngbya sp. CCY1209. Next base: position 34,118 of record NZ_JAYFER010000638.1, on the reverse strand, counting down.
TCATGTCCGGGTAAGGTGGCGAGGTGTTCAAAAGTTTCCATATTCCACAGCCGCACGGTGCGATCGCTGCTACCGCTGGCGAGGATTTTGCCGTCGGGACTCGCCGCCACCGTCATCACCCGGGAATCGTGTCCCGCCAGGGTTTCCCCCAACCGCGCCTGATTCCACGCCACGGCGGGGGCCAGCCAATTCGTCCCCGCCGGCGAGAAACGCTTCAGCAGCCAACTGCCGCCGAATCCCAACAGCAATAATGCCACCCCCGCGATCGCGATTTTTTTCAACGGTCGGCGGCGGGGTGACACCATGAACGGCGGTGCGGCGGGAGAGACGGCGGGGAGGGGGTGGGGGGAGGAGTTGAGGTCCCCCAAAACGGCAGCGGCGGCGGAATAGCGATTTTCGAGATCTTTTTGCAGGAGGCGATCGAGAATTTGCCCCAATTCCGGACTGACGGGGGTTTTCAGGTGGTCCCGCCAGTGCGTCGTCCAGCCGTAACCCCGTTCGGTCCACAATTCAAAAGGTTCGATTCCTGTTAACAGGTAAAAGCAGGTGACACCCAAACTGTAGAGGTCGCTGGCGGGGCACGCTTCGCCGCCGCGCATCTGTTCCAAAGCCGCGTAACCGTCGGAACCGACTCGGGTTCCTCGGCTATTGATTATTACGGTTTCCGAGAGTTGTTTGGAGACGCCGAAATCGATCAAAACCAGATCGCCGATGGTGGTGGTTTGGGTGGCGGTGCGATCTTGAATTAAAGTGTTTTGATTGGCGGCGGCGGTGTGGCGGTCGCGCAGCGGTTGCGGCAGGCGATCGCGGTGGATGATATTCTCGGGTTTGATATCCCGGTGGATGATGTCGCGACTGTGGATGAAGTCGAGGACGGGAAGTAAGTTTAATAGCAGTTGGCGAACTTGCATTTCGTTCCAAAGTCCCCGTTTTTCCACCCATGCGGCGAGGTTTTCTCCGTCGATATACTGCTGCACCAAATACAGGCTGTTATCCTCCTCGAAATAGCCGTAAAGTGCTGGGATTTGCGGGTTTCCGTCCAGTTGTCGCAGTCGTTTGGCTTCCGACTCAAACAGGTCGGCGGCTTTTTGCAGGGCCCAATTTCCCTTGGCGTCGGCGACCAGTTGTTTGACGACGCAGCGGCGATTGAGGTTGTCGGTATCTTCCGCCAAATAGGTGCGGCTGAACCCGCCTTTTCCGAGGGGTTCGAGGATGCGGTAACGTCCCCGCAGCAGGGGAATGAGGGGGGTGTTGCAGGTCCGGCAGGATTCGATCCCGTCCGGGTTGAGGGGGTGGGGACAGTTGGGGTTGAGGCAGCAAGTCATGGCGATCGCTCGTTCGGGACATTTTGTCTATTTTGCCTCAAATTTTCGGATTGTGAAGTGAGATGCGATCGCGATCGGATCTCGAAAAAATTCGCATCGAGGTGCTGATTTCCCGAATCCGTTCGATCCCCACCCCCATCGAATGCATCAAGTTGGGCAAATCCTCCAAGAGGTAGTCCAGGTCGATTTCCGCCGCATTGTGGATCAGGTTTTCCCCCGGTTCCGGATAGGTTTCTCGATACAGTTGCAAATGCCCGATCAAATCTTCCAGGTAGTCTTCGGCGGCATTCAAATTGCCGGCGATGAAGCCGAGGGGATTGTTAATTTCGTGGGTCATTACGGTCGCAGATAGAGGGCGGCGATTTTGGATTTCTTCCAGTCGATAAAAAACTCGGCTGCGAGTTCGTTGGCGAGGGCCGATTCGCGGATGTATCGATTTTTTTTTGCCTCGGCGATCGCCCGATCGTAAAGGTCGATCGCCTCGCCGAACTGTCCGGATATCCGGGCGAGTTCCGCTTTCACCAAAAAATATTGATGCCGATAATTTTCCGGGTCGTCCCCCGCCAAGTTTTCTAACTGTTTCAGATGAGCTTCAATCCGAACCTGTTTTTTGAGATGAGGGTGAGTTAACAACGCCAGGGACTCATAAAATATCGATGGATTTGATGTCATGGATTCTCCGAGGACTACCTGATATCGCACGGCCCGTCCCCGGAGTCGGGGAGGGCGACAGAAACGGTTTCTACCTTCTTTTATTATGCCGAAAAGCCGTGATTCCGGATCGATCGCCGCACCGCCGCGATCGCCGGATTGAGTTCCCAACCCCGCCGTCCGGGGTTTTTCTGATAGGCTTGCTGTTCTTCTTCGATCATTTTGACATCCTGTTCGACGAGCCCATCGAGGAGTTTTTGGGCGGAACCGAACAGGCGATTTTTGACGAACCGCCGAAAGGGAATCGGCAGTTTGTGCAGCCTCCGGAAGGCGTGCAGGGAGGTAAAATGGATCAAATAGGCGCGGGTTTCCGTCAGGCTGACCGGACAGATCAGGCAGTAAATTTTGAAGTCTTTGCCGAGGGTGGAAACCCAGTGGGGATAGATATAGCTGACGGTGAGGGGTTCCGGGTGCAGCCGCCGCAGGGCGGGGAAAAAGAGTTGGGAGATCGACCAAATTTTATCGATTTTATAATAGCTTTGGGCGTTATAGTGGGCATCGACGCGATCGCCCGTTTCCACAATATTCTCCAGTTTGGCATCCGTCCAAGCCTGCCAGTCCCGGTGCAAATGTCCGTGGTACATATCCATCAGGTTTTCGACTAAAAATGAATAGTGCGATCGCACCCGAATCGTCGAGACGGTGGCGATATAGTTCAGGTGCTCCCATTCGGGAATTGCCATCGGTTCGACCGCCGGTTCTTTCTCCCCCGGAAATAGCCAGATCAACCCGTCCGATTCCCGCACCGGATAGGTTTTGATTTGACAATCGGGCAGTTTTTGGTTATCCTGTAAATAAGGGATAAAAACACAATTTCCGTCGCGATCGAACCGCCACCCGTGATAGACACATTCGAGACTGTCCGCGATCGCGCTCCCGTGACTGAGTTTGACCTGGCGGTGGGGACAGCGATCTTCGAGGGCGTTAATTTTCCCCCCGCCATCCCGAAATAAAACAATGGGTTGATCCCACAAAACGACACCAACAGGGCGGGCTTTCACCTCCCCGCTGCGGGCGACGACATACCAGCGATGGGGGTCGATTCCCAATTGTCGGATATCGGCGGTTTCTTTAGATATTTCGGCCATGCGATCGCGTCTCAATTCTCAGTTCTTGATCTTAGGCGAATCCGGCTTATTCAAGAGGATTTAACCGTCGGTTTTCATCTCCACCCACTCGACAATCCCATCAGCCAACGCCGCCGCCAACTTCCGCTGTTCCGCCGGATCGACGATCCATTCAAACTCTTCGGGATTGATCATAAATCCCAATTCCAACAGCAAAGAAGGCGTCACCGACGGGCGGGTTAGGGCGAGATTATTCCAGAACACCCCGTAGGACGGGCGGTCCAATTTTTCCACCAAATAATTGTGGAGGAAAACCGCCAAACTGTGGGCTTGGGGGTGATACCAAAACATCCCGACTCCCTTGGTGGCGATCGCATCTCCATTATCCGGCAAAGCATTATAATGAACCGAAAGGGACAAATCCGGCTCCTGTTCTTCGATCATTTCCACGCGATCGTGGGGCCACAAATCCTCCTCGGCTTTGCGGGTCATAAACACCGTCGCCCCCCGCTGGATCAGTTCCGCCTGCAATAAATAAGACACGATCAAATTCACATCTTTTTCGGGATAACCCGTCGGCCCCCTCGCCCCCAAATCGTTCTCGCTGCCGTGTCCGGGGTCGATCAAAATCCTGATTCCATTTAACGGTTTATCCCGGCGAATGGGGGCGAGAAATCCGTCCGTTTCCGCATCGCTTCCCACCTCTGGGGGATGTTTGATAGACAACACCAAAGTCGTCCCCTCGTAGCGGACTTTATAACCCCACTGTTGGGGGGTTTTGAAGTGGAAGGTATATTGAACCGCTTCCCGGGGTTCTCCCATCGGCGACAGGACAGGTTTCCAATCCATCCGTTCGATCAGGGGACTGTCGTCGAAGCGGATCGTGTCAGTTTGGGCGATCGTATTGTACAGGGTGAGGGTGAGGGTGCGATCGCCCTGTTCGACTTCGATGGGTACGGGCACCTGGAGGGGAAAAGAAACCTCCGTCCACTCCCCGACCCGGCGGGCTCCGGCGCTGCGGATGACGGAATTGGGGGGGGCAGGTTCGGTGACGATGCGGGTTTCGTCAGCTTTAATCCAGCCGCCATAGTCCAGGCGGAGATAGTCCCCCTCCCGTCCGGTGATGCGGGCGCGGGTTCCCTTGGGCAGGGGGGTGAGGCGGGAATAGGTGGTGCTCGGTCCGGTTCTGGCGACGCCTGCCTCGGCGGTGACTTCGGCGACTTCAAATTGGGTGGGGGAGAGGACGGACACGGTGCCGGGGGCGGTTTGGGTGACGGTTTCCCCGCCGAGGGTGAGTCGATATTCCGGTTGTCCCCAGGCGATCGCTGTTTCGGCTAAATCACTATTGGGGGAAATCGTCGCGCACCCCCGATACCGTCCGGCGGGGGTGGCGATGGGTTGGTTGTTCCCGGTGAGGACGGCTTTGTTGTCGGGAAGTTCGGGAATGGCGGTTTCCGCAAATAGGGGGATGGTTTGGCCGGCCAATTGGACGGATACGGTAGCCCCGGGGGGTGCGATCGCGCCGAAACAGAGGATTTCCCCCGGCAGTCGGGCGATATCCGCCGCGGGTGTCAGGGATTCGGGGACGAAGGCCACGCCGTCGGGGACGGGGGGTTGGTTCGATAGGCGGGTGATGGTGCGGCGAATTTCGCCGTCCCCGTAGCGGATGATAAATTCATTTTCCCCCAATTCCAGGGGGAAGGTGGGGGCGAAATGTCCCCCCGGGCTGCGGTCGATCGCTTCCCCATTGATTAAAACTTCCCCTTCGGGGGCGGCACTGCCGATCAGAAAGATGCGATCGGACCGGGTTTTGTGTCCCTCGGGGGGATAGGCCAGAAATAACGGCTGTTGAGCCCATGCCGGGGCTGCGATCGCGATCCAACTCAACGCTGCCAATCCCAATATCCGTTTCATCACCGATCCCGAATTTCCTATCCTCACGAAATTAGATTATAAGTTAAAAATGAAAAGTTCCCTATTCCCCATGGATCATAGACCCTTCCCCATTCCCTTCCGCCACACCGTAAATCGCCGCCAACAGCAGCCACCCCAAAGCGTTCACCCGCAAATCGAAGATCGTCACATCCGCCAAATTGAACAGGATACAGGCGCCGAACGCCGCCAAATAACTGAAGAAAATTAAACGTTCCCACCCGTCTATTTTTCCCTCCGATAAACGCCGGACTCCGACCGCAAAAACCCACCCCACCCCGGCGAAAAATGCCAGAGTTGCCGGAATTCCCACTTCCGCCGACATCATCAACAAAAGATTGTGGGGGTGTCCCATCCAAACCCCCATTTCGGCCTCGTAGAGGGGGGTGAAATTTCGCAGTCCCCACCCGGTCATCGGGCGTTCCCGGGTCAGGTCCGCCGCGAATTTCCACTGGGTGATTCGCAGGGTTTCCACGGGGCGATCGAAATTTTGATCCGTCAACCGCTGCCAAAAATAGGCGGGCACCACCACCCGCAACCCCTCCCGAACCGGCGACGGGGCGAAGGCGGCGCCTCCGACGGCCGCGACAACGACTCCCACGATTCCCAACAGCCAATTCCAACCCAAATACACCGCATAGGCTAAACTGACGCAAACTGCCATTAGCCAAGCGTTGCGGGAGTTGGTGACGAGTAAACCCACCCCGGTGGCGAGGACGGCGGTGCCCGCGGCAGCTAGGCGGACGGTTTGGGGTACTTTTGCCAGCATTTCCGGTGGTTCGGGATTTTCGACCCACCCCAATTCCTGAATCAGCAACGCCGAGGCGAGGGCGAAAATAATGACCAGATAGGCGGCGAGGATGTTGGCGTACATGAATACTGAAGACATCCGGTCGGGGGGAGATCCTCCGGCTTCCAACACCCAACCCAGAATTCCGCGTAGGGCTTCGATGCCGGACCAGTTGAAAAATTGCTGTCCGAGGCCTAAGATCACCACGGGAATGGCCGGGATGGTTAATAGCCAAGACAGCCATTGCAGTTGGGCGGGAGTTCGGATCAGAACTGCCAATCCTGCAAATAGGCCGAAATAGGGGATAAAATTGCCTAATCCCAGGAAGGCATCGGCGCGATTTTCCGCGAAACAGGCGGTCAACAAAAATAGCCCCGCGACTCCCAGCAGTGCCCGGATGATGGGTCGGTTGAGGATTTGCGAGTATCGGCGTTTCCAGGTGAGCACCAGTGCCAGACCGATCGCGATCGCCCCGAACGTCGGCAGCAGGGGCAAAATGAGGACTCCCAACTGCGTCCAATTCCAGGGTTTGTGCAAATCGCGATCGCGGTGGGGTTGAAACAGCATCAGGCCATCTGCCAACTGTAGTCCGAACGGGTCAGCCGAATTTGGGCTAGGGCGAAAATGGTGGGGATGATGCGGGCGTAGTTGGTGGAAATCGCCCGCCAGCCGAGATCGGCCAGAAACCAGGTCCACAACACCGGACCCAAAAATCCCAAAACGCTGCGGGTGACGCCGTAGCGGGCGGCGGTGACGGCCATGCCCCGGTTGGCGGCCTGGACGGCGAGATGTCCCTGGATTTGGGTAGCCGCGGCCGCCCCGCCCCGGATCAGGGTTTGTCGGGCGACCTGATATTGGGCAAAATGGAGGGCGAACTGGCGGGCGATGTGTCCCAGCAGGAAGGGCCGGATCAGGGAGCTGACGGCCAGGGCGCTGCCAGCTTTGAACAGCAACCCCAGGGGATCTTTTTGAACGGAGATCGGCAGGGGTGTCATGGGTTCGGATTTGGCCAGGGCATCTTGAACGCGCCCGGTGAGGGCCTCTTGTTCCGAGGCGGGGAGGCGCTTCCAGGCCCGACCCAACAGGGACAGAAAGATTTCCGCTTCCAAATCGGTGGTGGAGAGTTGTTTGGAATAGGGGATTTTCAAATAGCGGCAGACCTGGATCAGGGCTTGGCGGTAGGTGACTTGGCCGGTTTTGCCCCGCAACACGGTGATGCCGTCCGCGGCCAGGTAGCGGAAACGCCGTTCCAGGGCGTCCAACCAGGCATCGCGATCGCGACTCTGCACGTCGATGGGTTGGGGCGTGTTTACATAATCTAACGGATTGAACCGGCGGCCGAACAGAAGTTCGGTGAGTTGCTGCAACTCCTCTTCTGTCGCCAATTCCAATGCTGCTCTCAGTTCATCCAAAATCGATGCCCTCCTCAGCCGCGGATGAGATTATACCCATATTCTAGTGCGAATTTGTCCGCCCAAAACCAATTGTCCGCCGCTCGGACTCGCCCGGTGTGGGGACGAGGGGATTTTAGATTTTAGATTTTGGATTTTAGATTTTTCCCGACTCCCTAATACCGACTCCCGACTCCCCATCAATCCCGACTCCCCCTCAAAACGGGCGAGATTCCGCTTTCAGGCGATCAACCACCCGACGCAGGACCCCGTTGATAAACCGGTAGCTGTCCTCGTCGCCGTAGCGTTTGGCCAGCTCCACCGCCTCGTTGACGGCGATCTGTTCCTTGGCGCCCAAATGGAGCAATTCGGCCGTGGCGATGCGGAGAATGTCGCGATCGATGCGGGGCAGGCGGTTCAACTGCCAGTCCACCATCGCCCCTTCCAGGGTGCCGTCGATCGCCTCCCGGTTGTTGTTGATTGTCATCAAAATTTCCACGGCATAGGAGCGGACGTCCTCCTGCTTCGCGAGTTGGATCAGTTCCGGCAACTCCACGGCGGTCCCCAAGCGGTTGATCGCCACCTGGGCCAGCGCGATCGCCTCCCCCACCATCGTCCGGGCACTGGGCAGATCCGCGGCCCGGGTTTGGCTGCTCAACAGGCGATCGTTCCCCCGCTGCAGTTCCGCCATCGCGGTTTCCAACGATTCCTGCCCCTCCAGGGTGAGGGTGCGGACGGCGGCGAGGACGATATCTTCGATTTCTTGGGTTTCGAGTCGTTCGGGGGCGGACGGGAGTTGGCTCATCCCCAACAGGGCGAGTTCTCTGGCGGTTCGGCGAGCTTGCATGGCGATCGGTGTAAGTGGTAACTGGAAAAAAGGCTAATCTCGGACGCTCAATTCTTGTTCTTCTCGGGCGACGGTTTGTTCCCGGTTTTCCTCGGAGAACACCGCATCGAGGGGAGTTTCGATGGACGGGGCGGTGCCGGGTTTCAGGGGGGTGGACGCATTGACGATACCGCCGGAGACGATAATTTTGAACGCTTCTTCGACGGAGATGGACAGGTCGATCGCTTCGTGGCGGGGGACGATCGCGTACCAACCGCTGGTGGGGTTGGGGGTGGTGGGCACGAAAACCCCGATCGTGTCTTCCGGAAGGTGGGATTGGATGGAACTGTCCGCCGCCCCGGTCACGAATGCCAGGGACCACACGCCCCGCCTCGGATATTCTATCAGAACCACCCGCCGAAATTTGTCGTTGGAGTCCCGCAGCAGGGTTTCGAGGAGCTGTTTGAGGGTTTTGTACACCGACCCGGCGAAGGGAATCCCCTGCAAAATCTGTTCGCTGAGGTTGAGCAACCACTGGCCGGCGATATTTCGGGCCATCAAGCCGATGAACAGGATGCCCAGCAGGGGGACGGCCAACCCGACCAACACGTTGAGCAGGTTGACGAGGATGGGGTGCAACCCGTCGAAGGGGTTGAGTTGTTTGGGGATGCGGGTCAAAAATTCGATCACCGCACTGGCGACGGTGATGCTCAACCAGATCGTGGTGGCCAGGGGTATCACCACCAGCAGACCGGCGATCAGATCGTTTTTTAAATCCTGCTTCAGGTTTTGAAACACGGGGTGTCCACTCTCCTCATTAAGACGACGGGTTGACTCCACGGATCGGGAGCTTCCGGGGAACTCGGGTTCGTTCTCCCCATCCTATTCTGAACGAACGTAAAGAAATGTTGCAAGGCGATAATGACTAGAATACCTCAAACTCCGACTTTGAGGAGCCTGTGAACCACCAAACTCGGCTTCCGGCGATCGCAACCGAGCCGCTACGCTCAAGCACAATTTGAGCTGTGTCAGTCCAGTAGGGTGGGTTAGGCGACTCAAACCCAGGCTGTGATGGCAATCTAGCAATCCGCCGTAACCCACCGTTTAAGGTGTGTCGGTCCACTACCTATGATGGTGTCGCCCCCGGTCGGGTGTGTTGCGGCTTCGATAAATCATGGGTTTTCACGATAAATGTTGACCTAGCCGCAACGCACCGCCAACTGTGGATGGTGCGATGATGATATCAGAAACGGTCGTGATGGTGGAAATGTGGGGGCGGTGTTGACGGCGATTGTTATTTTCTGGTGGCGCACGAAGGTTTATTGTCGCCGTAACACACCCTACCTATCATAATAATATTATCGCAAGTTTCGACTGATTACAATGGCAGAATATCGGCGAGAATATTGGCAGGGGGCAACCTATTTTTTTACACAGGTGACGTGCGATCGCCAGCCTTGGCTGTGCGACGATATTGCGAGGGTAGCGTTGCGACAGGCGATCGCAACAGTTCGCCGTAAACGTCCGTTTCAAATCGATGCTTTTGTCTTACTACCCGACCATTTTCATTGTTTGTGGACGCTACCAGAAAACGACGGGGATTTTTCAACCCGAATGCGTTTGGTCAAAAGCCATGTAACCAGAGCGATCGGCGATCGCTTGAATTTGGAGGCAACAATAACCGCATCGCGAAAAGCCCGTCGGGAACGGAATTTATGGCAACGGCGGTTTTGGGAACATCGGGTACGGGACGAACAAGAATTTGCCGCCTATTGTGATTATATTCATATTAACCCGGTGAAACATGGGTTATGTAAATCACCAACAGATTGGCCGTGGTCGAGCGTTCATCGGTTTATTCAACAAGGCATTTATCCCCCCAATTGGGGCAGGTAGCAGGTAGGGTGTGTTGCGGCATCGATAAATCATCGGTTTTCACGAAAATATTGACCTAGCCGCAACGCACCACCCCCACTGTGGATGGTGTCGCCCCCGGTAGGGTGTGTTGCGGCATCGATAAATCATGGGTTTTTACGACAAATATTAACCTAGCCGCAACGCACCACCCCCACCAAAAAACCCCATAAATAAATATGTGAATTCAACCCAAAATTGAATTCGGGGTTCCGTGGATGGTGCGTTATGCGGAAATATCATTGATTTGTCACCATTCACATTTTCTGACCGCATAACACACCCTACCTATGATGGGATCGCGCGATTTGGAATGGTGCGTTATGCGGAAATATAATTGATTTGTCACCCTTCGCATTTTCTGACCGCATAACACACCCTACCTATGATGGTATCGCCCCCGGTAGGGTGTGTTACGGCGGGGATAAATGATGGGTTTTGACGCAAATATTGACATCGCCGCAGGGCACCACCCCCACCGAAAAATTCCATTAATAAATATTGGTTTTACACAGACAAAACCGACCCAGAAAAACATATTATTTCTGGGTGTTTGTGAAATTGGGATGATGTGATGATGATTTTATAAATGACCGTAATGGTGGAAATGTTGAGGTGGTGCGTTACGGCGATTTCCATTTTCTCGTGGCGCACGAATGTTTATTGTCGCCGTAACGCACCCTACCTAACTTCCCTACTCATTTGGGTTGTGACAAGGTGGGCGTTCAAACAGTTAGGCTTTTGCCTTTTTTCTGCTTCCCAGCATAAAACCGCCCAGTGTAATCAAACCTAGTATTAGGCTAGGCTCTGGGACAGAGACCATCTCCGCCCCATCTCCTGACCCCACTCCGCTGATGGACTGCCCTAGCTCGTCTCCTGTGGGACTGTTCGCGGAGTTGTCTGGAGATTCAGAAATTTCATCTGACCCCTCTGCGCTGATGGACTGCCCTGACTCGTCCCCTGTGGAACTGTCCGCAGAGTTGTCTGAAGATTCGTCGAAATCAAGAAAATTTAAGCAAAAGGGAATAGGGCCAAAAACATTTCTGCATTCCTCATAGGAGCCGAAAGCCAGAGCAGAGGGTTGAGAGGCGATCGCCATTGTCATTCCCAAAGTCAAAGCCGCACACAATTTTTGAGCAGTCTTAACCAACATTATTTCTGACCTCATCAACAATTTTGAACAATTCAACAAAAAAGTAGGATTGACTTCATCGCTCCTTCTATTTAATAAGACAGTTTTGGGTGGCAGTTTGTGAACTTTTCTGCCTCAAAATAGAGAAAATTTCTTTCTTAAGGAGGACGACAGGGCCATTTTCCCGATAACAGGGTCATTTTTTCCGTAGGTAAGCTGCTGGGAACCGGAACCCAAGGCCCCCTGAAAGGCAAAGAAAGAAGCTGGGTTCCACCAAATACCGATCGCCCCTTGCCGATTAACCTTTTTTTCCCGCGTCCAATCTGGCCTGACGCAAAATAGCACCAGACCCATCTCCCGGGCAATTCAAATCTATTCTTAATCCGAAGCGATAACCTTGCATTGGCAAAGATAGCCCCGACTGCCTGGGGTCGAAGAATCAAGGCCAACTTACTCGATCGCAATTTAGATTTGAGCCAGGGTTCGGGACTTACGCACAAGGAACCAAATTTGGAACTTTGAGATTGCTCTCCCCTCGGCAACGACAGAAATGACCGTTGGAGTTCCTCTTTTGGCCTCAGTTCTGCTGGATTAAGCCTTGTTGGGTTCCGTTTCGCTTCATCCAACCTACCAGAGGCCGGTTCCCCCACCGACAACTCATCCGCACTCGTCTCTTCCACATCCGTTGCCAACGAAGAACCAGAGTCCTCTGTCACTCCCTCATACTCATTCCATCGCTCTCGCAAAATGGCCCTGGCATTAGAAACCCGCTTGCGGGCAGTCCCCTGAGAAATCGCCAACCGTTCCGCTATCTCCTTGTAAGACAGCTCCTCCTTCCAGTAGAGAAAAAAAGTCTCCCGCAACTTGGGAGATAAATTATTTATTTCTCCCTCAAAAAATAATTCGAGATCTTGCCGCATAGCGGCAAGATCTGGTTCTTCTTCCTGGCTAACCCATAGCTCGTCCTCAACGTCACAGGAAAATAGGCGATCGCGCTTTTTAAGCAGGTTCGTGCAAAGATTATTCACCAATCTGACCAACCACGCCTTCACATTATCAATAGGTTTGCTGCTGGTTCGCCAACCCTCCCTAGCCCTAAGCATAGTTTTGACGATAAATATTGACCTTGCCGCAACGCACCACCCCCACCAACAAACCCCATGAATAAATATGTGAATTTAACCCAAAATTGAATTCGGGGTTCCGTGGATGGTGCGTTATGCGGAAATATCATTGATTTGTCACCCTTCGCATTTTCTGACCGCATAACACACCCTACCTATTATGGTGTCGCCGCCGGTCGGGTGTGTTTAGGCATCGATAAATCATGGGTTTTGACGATAAATATTGACCTTGCCGCAACGCACCACCCTCACCAACAAACCTCATCAATAAATATGTGAATTTAACCGAAAATTGAATTCGGGGTTCCGTGGACGGTGCGTTATGCGGAAATACCATTGATTTGTAACCATTCGCATTTTCTGGTCGCATATAGCAGTGTGAAATGATTCGTGAAAAATCGATCGACTCAAAGCCCCCAGTATTGGGGGTTTGGGGGCAAGACAATTTTACAAATGGTTTCCGATTGCTATAACACACCCTACCTATGATGGTGTCGCCCCCGGTAGGGTGTGTTGCGGCTTCGATAAATCATGGGTTTTCACGATAAATGTTGACCTAGCCGCAACGCACCGCCGACAAACTTAGTCGCAGGACATGACTCTGTTGATTTCCATGTTTCCCGAGGCTGAAATTGCCGACCTGACGGCGGCAAGTGATATTAGCAATTTCGCCATTATTATTGACGCTGACGGTAGCGGAGAATGTCTTCATAAGCCCCAATCATCTGCTCGGCGATCGCACCCCAACTGTAATGTTCCAGAGCGTAATCGCGGGCGAGAGCCCCCCGCCGCCGCAACTCGTCGCGATCGCCGAGTGCCGTCTGAATCATTGTCGCAATTTCGTCGATCTCACAATTGCTCACCCATCCCCCTCCTGCCTGTTCCACCTGCGGCCAAATGTGGACGCCGTTGGAAATCGCCACCGCCGTCCCCGCCACCATCGCCTCCGCCACCGCGATGCCGAAATTTTCGTAGTAGGAGGGCAACACAAACAGGTCCGCCACCTGCAACAGGGCCGTTTTTGCCTTTCCCGTCACGAACCCGGTCAGCGTCGTCTGTCCGGCGAGGGGCGATCGCGCGATCCGCTCCCGAATCTGGCGATCGTAGTCCGGATCTTGGGGATTCGCCCCCGCCAGCACGAACCGGAACCGTCCCCCCCCGTCCCAAATCTTCTCCAACGCCGGAATCAACAATTCCAACCCCTTTTTGGGTTCGACACGGGACAAAAACAAAATCAGTGGCTCGGTTTCATCCCCCTTCACCTGCAATTGATTCAGATAATCCCCGACATCCGCCACCGGTTCCGGCGACTCGACCCCGAGGGGAATCACCAGATCCCGCGTCTCCGCCCCGAACCGCTCCGAAATTTCGGCTTCCCGTTCGCTGGTGAAATGCAACGCCGCCGCCCCCGCAATGTTCGCCCCTTCCAATAACTTCACATATACCTGTTTGAGTCGCTTTTTCTTGCGGAGATCGGCGGGATCGAGGGTTCCTAAAGGGCGCAGAATGTAGGGTAATTGTCGCGTCCGGGCCACCGTCGCCGTCGCCGTACTCAGGGGAGAAAAGAGGGCGTGAATGTGGGCTAGGTCGAATTCTCCGGCATTTTGCCACAGCCACCCCAGCAGTTTCGGGGAAAACTTGTAACGCCGGAAGGGGGAGCAGCGAAAATAGCGGACTTGGTAGCCATCTTGGGGGACGGGGCGATCGAGGGGTACGTCGAGGGGCGGCTGGCCGCTGTCGCCGTTGGAGTCGGTGGTAACAACGGTCAGGTCAACCCCCCGATCGGCCAAGGCTTTGGAGAGACTCCGCACCATTTGGCTCGGGCCGCCGTAGACGAGGGAAATGGAGGGAACGATCTGTAAGATCCGCATGGAGAATTTTAGATTTTAGATTGTAGGGGCGCAAGGCTTGCGCCCTAATTTCAGATTTCCCGTTGGAGGAGAAGTGCGGAGGTATCGGAATTAGAAATGAGAATTTTCCCTCTTCTCTTTTCTCCCTACCCCCTACCCCCTACACCCTACACCCTACACCCGACTCCCGACTCCCGATTCCCGACTCCCTAAAAAAATCGGCGTCGCTGCCGGAAGTTGGCGACGGACTCCACCAAACCGATCGCGATAAAATTGCTCAACAGCGCCGATCGCCCGTAACTGAGGAAGGGGAGGGGAATGCCCGTCACCGGGGCCAGTCCGATATTCATGCCGATGTTGACGAATACCTGAAAGATCAGCATCGAGAGCACCCCGATGGCGATCAGCGAGCCGAAACTGTCTCGGGCAGTCTGGGCGATCGTCACCAGTCGCAGGCAGATGAACCAAAATGCCACCAACACGATGATACAACCGATAAAGCCCAATTCTTCCCCGATCGCCGAAAAGATAAAGTCCGTGTGCTGTTCGGGAATAAAATTGAGCTGGGTTTGAGTCCCCTGATACAGTCCCCGGCCGTACAACTGTCCGGACCCGATGGCGATCCGGGATTGGATCAGGTGGTATCCCGCCCCCTGCGGGTCATTTTCGGGGTTTAAAAATCCGATCAACCGCTGCTTTTGATAGTCTTGCAGCAGGTCCCAGAACATATGTCCCACTTTCCCGGCTCCCAAATTCACCCCGAGGGCCATCGGGCCGGTCAGCCACCGCCAGGGCAGACTCCACCACCCCACGAACCCCATCGACACGGCCCAGACAATCCAGGCGGGTTCGTAGACGTTGGCGAAAATGGCCGCGAAAATCGGAGAAATCAGCAGCAGCAGCCAACCCGGATGCACGTCGCCCCAGTACAGCATCCCGAAGGTGATGGCGCCGAAGATCAGGGACGTCCCCAGGTTGGGTTCGATAAACACCAAGCCCCAAGGTACGGCGGCGATCAGCAGCATTTTCACCATGTCGGGGATGGCGGGGGTTTTCAGGTTGTTGAGGAGGGCCGCCAACACGACGATAATTCCCACCTTCGCGAACTCCGAGGGCTGGACGTGGAAGCCGCCGATGTTGATCCAGCGCTGCGCCCCCAGGGCGGTAGTGCCGATGAACTGCACGGCGATCAGCGGCAGGATGACACCGATGTAGATGACCCACTTCCACGCCAACAATTTTTCGTAGTTGCTGCGGGCGATCGCAAAGGCCAACACCAACCCCACGCCCCCCGTGACCCAGTGTTGCCACCAGTCAGTCAAGCCTTGGTTGAGTTCCACGCTGCGGATCATGATGCCCCCCAGTACGGTCAGGCCGACGCAGGTGAATAACAGCCACCAGTCCACTTCGGCCCAGGCTTGCAGGGGCGATCGCCGATAACTTCCCAATCGTACTCTTTGAAACATACAATTTTGATAATTGATAATTGATATAGCGCTGCTAGAAGAGGGTGTAGGGTGTAGGGTGTAGGGTGTAGGGATAGGAAATTCCCTTGGGATAAGGGTTTCGAGGTTTGTCCCCCTGGAGGGAACTGTAAACACGCCAGCGCGCACTGCTATAATTATCAATTGTCCCCACACCCCACACCCCACACCCCACACCCTAATTCGCGGGTTCGTACAGGTATTCAAAGGCGTTGCCGTCGGGGTCGCGGCCGTAGAAGGAGGCCGTCCCGTCCCGGTGGTCGTGGATCGAACTCACCTGTACCCCCCGTTCTTTCAATTCCCGGTAAGCCGCCTCCATTTCAGCGCGATCGTCGAAGATAAACCCGAAGTGGGGTCCGGCCTGGTCGTAACCGGGACTCAGCAGGGCCAGTCCGTCGGACCCGGCTTTCAAATAGGCCCAGTCGGTATCTTTCCAAACCAACTTCATCCCGAGATTTTTGTAAAATTTCGCGGCCGCCTCGATGTCTTGGACGCAGATGGCGACGTGCCCGAGTCGCTTCAACTTCATTTTCAATTCCTTCTCTCTATCAAGCCCAGCCCCGTTCGGGACTATCCTGAATAAAATCTAACAGGTAGTGGGCGAGTTGCAACTTGCTGCATCCGACGATATCGAGTTTTCGCCCGGTGGAGTCGAGTAAAATCGCCTGGTTGGTGTCGCTGCCGAAACCGGCATCCGCTTTGTCGATGGGGTTGGCGACGATCGCATCCAAGTTTTTCCGCCGCAATTTCTCCTCGGCCGGATGCAAGATATCCCCCGTCTGGGCCGCAAATCCGATCAATTGTTGATTCGCCCGCTTCCGCTGTGCCAATTCGCTGATAATATCGGTCACCGGTTCCAATTTCAGTTGTTCGGGGAGCGATCGCTTCGGCAATTTTTCCGGGTGGAAAGTGGCCGGCCGCACGTCGGCCACCGCCGCGGCCATGATCGTGATGTCGGCCGTGGGAAAGGCCTCCGACAGCGCCTCGTACATCTGTCCGGCGTCCGTCACCCCCACCAATTTCACCTCCGGCAGGGAACTCAGCGCCTCCACGTCCATCGGGCCGTGCACCAGCGTCACCTGGGCTCCCCGGTGGACGGCGGCTCGGGCGATCGCGATCCCCATTTTTCCCGTGGCGGGGTTGCCGATAAACCGCACCGGGTCGAAGTGCTCCCGGGTCCCCCCCGCCGAAACGAGCACCTGTTTGGTCGCCAGATCCCGCTTTCCATTGGTGTGCAGCAGGGAATTGATGTGGGCTACAATTTGCTCGGGTTCAGCCATCCGCCCCGCCCCGAACGCGGACATTTCTTGCGGGTCCGCCACCTCCGGCAGGTCACAGGCGAGGACGCCCGCCACCGGGGTAATACTATGGACGCGGCGATCGCTCAAAATTTGCTGCCAGTTGCGCTGTACGGCCCGCTGCTTCCACATTTCCCGGTTCATCGCCGGAACCAGCAGCAGGGGACAGGTGGAGGCGAGCACCGTGTTGGTCAATAAATTATCCGCCATCCCCGCCGCCAGTTTCGCCAGGGTGTTGGCCGTCAGCGGCGCGATGACGAACAGTTCGGCCCACTCCCCTAACTGGATGTGCAGGGGTCGGCCGTGGGTGGGTTCCCAAAAGTCGCGATCGCTGTAGGCCCGGTGGCGGGATAATGTCGCCAACGTCAGGGGTGTGATAAATTGTTGAGCCGAGTCCGTGACGACAATCCGGACTTCGGCTCCCAATTTGGCCAGGGTGGAAACCACTTCGCAGACTTTGTAAGCGGAAATTCCACCACCGACCCCGATCAAAATGCGCCGTTGCAGCGCACAAGGGTTGATTCGTCTCATCCTTTGATCTTACGCTTCGTCAAAGGCTTCGAGATCTAACAGGTGTATGTAAGGTTCCACCAACTCCGGACGCTGAAAGGCGATCGCTCTGAGCAAATGCCAGTCCTGCAACCCCTCGAAGGCATTGCTGTAATTATCTCCCTCCAAACGGGAGGCTAACTCTGCCACGTCATCTGCCGTGAGTGTGGAAATCTGGGGTGAGGATCGGGTTAACATTTCCATCTTGAATACCTCCAGTGCAGTTGCATTTGCATCGAGCCGTCGGGTTTCGGGCGACTCCCCCTCCTATACTAAGGGGTCAATCACTCTTCGACAGAATCTCCACAACAAAACTTTGTATTCGCTCCAGAGCCTCCGGGCAAATTTCGTGACCCATATTGTATTCGTGATACTGCACCGCCGCGCCCAAATTTTGGAAAGCGTCCCGCGCCTGGTGGGAGGCTTCCAGGGGGACGACCATATCCCGTTTTCCGTGGGCCATCAAAATCGGCGGCGGGGGTGTCTCTTGGGGTTCGGGCCGGAAGTGCAGATAACCGCTCAACACAACCAGACCCGCGAAGGGCATCGTCCGCCCCACGTCGAGCACCATCGCCCCCCCCTGGGAAAATCCCCCCAAAATGGTGCGGCTTGGCGGCACCCCGGTGCGTTCTTCCAGGGACCCCAACCACTCGGTCAGTTGTTCCCGACTTTCCGCAATTCCCCGGTAGTCCGGCGTTTCTAGGGCGTACCACGCCCGCCCGCCGGGGACTTGGGGGTGGGGAAAGGGCGCTTCGGGAAATTCGTACCAGTAGTTCGGCCGTTTCAACATCGGCGCCAGAAAGGTCAGATCTTCGCAGTTGGCGCCCCAGCCGTGCAGGAAGATCAGCAAACCCTCGGGCGCTTCCCCGCTTTTCGGTTCGACGGTGTATGAATGCAGGGTCATAATTGATAATTGATCATTGACAATTGATAATTATAATTTTTTAATTTTTTTTGAGGTGCGGCGGCGACTAAATTTTGCGGGGGGCTTGATTTTTGACTTGACTTGTGCTATCTTTTTTATATAATGGGAATATTTGGTAAATTTTTATTTTTGCAACCACTCCCATTATGAAGGATGATATTCCAAAATCTTATCAGCCGTCGCCCCTTCCTGTCAACCCCTTTTCGCCGAAAAATTCACAAAAATTTAAAAAATTAAAAAAAATCAATTGTGGGGGCGCGGGGTCTTGCGCCCCCGCCATCAGGGGGAAGTTGCGATCGCCCCCACGGCCGCCGCGATCGCGTCAAACTGGCGGGAAACGTGTCCTTCCGCCAACAATCTTTTCGCCTCAGAAATCCCCGCTTCCAGACTCTCCGCAACGCCAGACCGCCACAGATAAAAACCGCCGTTCCAAACCGCCGCCGGCATCAATTCTCCCGGTTCCCCCGCCAAAACGGCTTGGGTTTGGCCGACCAATTCCTCCGTCGAATTAAACGGCACTTCTTTGCCGTTGCAGCCGTAATCGCTCGGGTGCAACAGCAGGCGTTCAAACTCGCCGTCGGGGTGGTTGACGCCGATAATGCAAGTGCGATCGCGAGGCAAATCGCAACTGCCTTCGAGTCCCTTCACCGTCATAAACCGGATCTGATTTCGATAGCCAAGGGCGGTGCGGAACAGGCCCTCCGTGGGGGGGTGGACGTAGCCGCAGGCGATCAGGGCATCCCCCGCATAGGGGGACCACATCAACTCCAACGTGGCGATGGGGGGGCGCTTGCCGATGTCCCGGCGGGGTTCGACCAGAGTCATCGCCTCCGGAAAATGGGCAGGGAGGTAAACGAATCCCAAACCCGTTTTCTCGAAAATATCCTGGGTTCTTTGCAAGCTGACGCCCCGCCACTCGACGCCCAACCCCCGCCAAATTTCGGCGAGGGAAATGCCCTCCTTCGTCGGCATCCGATCGCCCCCGTGGAGGATGGCCGGAACCCCGGAGGCGGTGAGGATCAGGGCTGTCAGGATTGTAACGGGGGCCGTGCGCGATCGGCCGTCGTAGGGGTGAGAGAGCACCACGGGGGGGCGGTTCGCCCCGGTCAGGTGGGGTCCCAACTCGTCGTAAACGTCCAACATTCCCGCCAACTCTTCCCCCGTGGGCCGGCGGATGCGGTGGGCAATCAGGAAGGCGCCGACCTGGACGGGGGTGGCCTCCCGGTGCAGCATCATCCGCAGGGCGTCCGCCGCCTCCTCGCGACTCAGGAGTTGGTTGGTGTGGGTTCCGCTGCCCACTTTTTTCAATAACGTTCTAAATCGATCGCTCATAAACTCAACGGGGAATGGTGAGACTTCCCCAAATTTTAAGCCCAAAGCCACCCGGGCCGGGTTTGTAAATCAACACATCTTGATGGGGGACGGATCAAATTCGGTCGAGTTGGGGGTTGCGGGCGGATTTTCGCGTCCTGGGGATTGAAAAAGTGCGATCGCCCCCCCTCCATCCAAGATCGCCCCCGTCCGGGTACACTGAGAGGAAATTTCTGAAATTCCAGGAGCAACAACTATGGGACTCTTCGATCAAATCGTCGGCGCCCTCAACGACCCCCAAGCCCAGGCGAATGCGGGTCAACTCGGCAACCTGATAAACACCGCCCAACAATTGAGCACCCAGTTGGGGGCGTCCCCGGAAACCACCCAAACTCTGATGTCCGTGGCGGGGGGCTATGTGCGATCGGCTTTGCAGGAAAAACGCAGCCAGGAGGGGGACGAATCGGTGCAAACCTTCGTGAACGAACACGGTGGCACCAACCCCGACCCCGTAGCCGTCCAAGGTTTATTTTCCCCGCAACAACAAAATCAACTGATCGAAACCGTCTGCCAGCGGACGGGGCTCGACTCCCAAACCATCCAAAGTTTGCTTCCGATGGTGGTGCCGATGATCCTGAATTTCCTGCAAACCGGGACGAACACCCAAAACCCCCGACAGGCTCAAAATCCGGTTTTGAGCGGCTTCTTGGACGCGGATGGGGACGGCGATGTGGATATGGCGGATACCCTAAAAATGGCCAGCAAGTTTTTGAACCGCTAATATAGCGCTGTGCGCTGTGCGCCGGGTGTAGGGTGTAGGGTGTAGGGTGTAGGGAATGGGAGTGGGGAGTCGAGTGTTTCTTTTAACTCGCTCACCCTCCTTGGCCCGGAGTGGAGAATGAGATATGGTCGTCGAGTGGCTACAGTTCAAAGTGCCTCCCGACGAGTGGGAGGCGTTCATCCGGCGGGATGAGGAAGTCTGGACGGAGGGACTCAAACAGTTTCCCGGCTTTGTCGGCAAAGAAATTTGGGTCGATCCGGAGAAGGAGGAGGTGATTGCAGTGATCCGCTGGGAAACCCGGGAACAGTGGAAGTCCATCCCCCAAAGCGAGTTAGATCGACTCGATCGCCAAATGGGCGACCTGAAAATGCCGATCGTCAACAGCGGCGAATATCAGGTTCGCAAGTTCCTGCATTGAGTTTTCCGATGGGGACGAAGGCGATTCGCCCCGGTCTTTTAAGTCTCTAGCCGAACTTGTCGATCAGGGCGACAATCAGGTTGATGCTGAGAAATCCCACCCCGATCGCCAAGATGATGAAGGTGGCGATGCTGAGAATGGGGCGAATTTTTTCAAAACCGGGCTTGTCGTTCGGTTCCATAAAATAGGGCGGTTCGAGGTGGGAAGTTGAGAGACGGGGGCGATCCGGACCGCCGATCGGACTAAACTAGGATTGTAACACAATTATTTTTTTGCATCATCGCCCCGTTAAATTCTCATTTTGACAGACCAATGGCTATGTTTTCCCCCATTTCCCACCCGGATCGATCTACACTGAACTCTATTTCGAGTACCGCCATGCCCAAGTCCAACGGCTCCGAGTCTCGTGCCCTGATGCCAGATTTACCCCGGCGACACTGGTTAGAGTGGGCTGAGTATATTTCTTTGGCCAGTTCCGCGATCGGCTCGATTGTCGTGGCCCTGTCCAACCAGGCATTCTACGGCGTGGCACCGCTGACGGTGGCCCTGTCTTTGAATGTGGCTAACCGATATCGGCACGAACAGGAGGCAGTCCGGACTCAAGCCGAAGTCGTCGAGATGCGGGAGTCGGTGGAACAGTTGGAACAGAAGGCGGTGCAGGCGATTGTGGGGGTGCGGAAACAACTGCGGGGAGAGATGCAGACGCTACGGGAACAGTTGCAAACCCCCGGCGAAGGAGAACTGGCGGCGGCCCGCCAATCTCAACAGGTGGCGGCTTTAACGGAGTCTGTCATGTCATTTCAGGAGCAAATTTCCCGGGCGTTGGACGAGATCGAGGGGCAGTTTCGCCAGGAATTGATCCCGCTACAAGACAGTTTGAATGAGTTGCGAAATGCGATCGCCCAGTTGAAAGAAAATGCGGTGGCTCAAACGGAATTGCAACGGGCGATCACGGATGGGGAGGGCGAACCGGGGGCGGTTTCTCCGGCGGCGATCGCGGATCTGTGCCACCTGCAGGCGGAACTCGACCGCATTTCCAAAGAGAATGAAACGGTGATCAAACCCCACATCAAACGGTTGATTTTGATGGTCAAAGAACTTCAGAAAACCGGGGTCAAACCCTCTTTGCCACGCCCTCCTAAACCGCAGTCAGAGCCACAGAATTGAACCGGAGGCGATCGCGATGATATCCCCAGTTTCACCCCGTAAAATTTTGTTGGATACCGATCCGGGCGGGGACGATGTTTTTGCCCTGCTATGGTTGCAGAGTTTGATCCGCCAGGGATTCGCGGAGTTGGTGGCGGTGGCGACAGCGGACGGCAACGTGGCAGCGGGGCGAACTTTCACCACTGCCAGTCAGCTTCTCCAGTTGGGCGGAATGGAAAATATCCCCGTCGGCCGGGGGGTTTTGGTGGAGAATTCTGGGGTGGGAAATGCCGCCCACATCCACGGCGACGACGGTATCGGAAATTTGTCCGCAACGTTGCCGCCACCTGCCCACGAATGGGATGCGGCGCCGGGTTCCGATCGCCTGATTATCGAGTGTTTGGAACGCGATCCGGGGGCGGTGACAATTGTGGCGATCGGGCCGCTGACGAATTTGGCCGCGGCCGAACGACGGCGCCCGGGAATCCTCAAATTGGCGCGGGAAATTGTCATCATGGGCGGGGCGTTTAATTTGGGGGGAAATGTCACCCCCCACGGCGAATTTAACATCACCTATAATCCCGAAGCGGCGCGGACGGTGTTCGAGAGTCGGGGGGATCTGGTGATGATTTCGCTGGATGTCACCCAACATTTAATTTTAACCCGAAATGTGGGCGATCGCATCGCTGAGGTGAATCCAAATAGTGCGATCGTCAAGTTTATGCTGGGCCTGATCGATTTCATGATCCAAACCTGCCTAAAAAATCGCCGCACCCGTGGCATTCCGGGCTTTTTGGTTCACGATGCAGCCACCGTCGCCTATTTATTTTATCCCGAATTGTTCAAGTTTTATCGCGCCCGAGTGACGGTGGAAACTCAGGGGGAATCGACCCGGGGCATGACTTGGTTTGAACGCACCCACACAGCCAAACCTGATGCCAACACCTGGGTGATCTCCGATGTCGATCCGGAGATGTTTTTTGCAATATTAATCGAAGATTTTAAAGAACTCGTCCGCTCTGATTCTAGGGAGTAGGGAGTCGGGAGTCGGGAGTCGGGAGTAGAATTTTACTCTTTCCCCCAGCTTGTGGGGGCAACCTTATAGGGTTGCCCGTTCATATAGTCATCGGATACCATTTGTAAATGGTCGCGCCCCCAAACCCCCAATTCTGGGGGCTTTCAGCGGATTGATTTTTCACTGATCATTTCACAGGGCTATAAGGAGGGAGAAAGCTGTCAATTTTCCCGATCCGGATCGATTCCTGCAGACCGCAATAATTCCGCCAAGCGATCGGCCCGACGCCGTTCTTCTTCCAACTGTTCTGAGGTTTGTTTCAATTGTTCTGAAGTCTGTTCCAACTGTTGTTCCATTTCTTGGAGTCGTTGTCTGACTTCGATATAGCTGGCGAAGGGTTGATTGTCGGGGCCGTAAATTTTTAACTCATCCTCCGACAAATTAAAGCGAATTTGCAGGCGGGGACTCACCCAATTATTCATGTCGTCAATGACATCCAGGCGTTCCCCCGATCGCAACCAACCGCTGAGGTCGTTTTTTTGCGGATCGAAGAGATAATATTCTTCGACACCGTGGCGATCGTAAAAAACCTGTTTTTTATTCATTTCGGTGAGGGTATTTCCTGGAGAAAGAATTTCAAAGACCACCTGGGGGGCGATATTTGCTTCTTTCCATTGTTGATACGATCCGCGTTCCCCCTTGGGAACCCCGAACGCCACCATCACGTCCGGGGCTTGGCGGGTTTTGTTGTCCCCCTCGACGGGATACCACAGCAGATCGCCGGCGACAAATACCTCGGGATCGGGGGCGAACAGCCAGTCTAAGTTATACTGGATGACGGTAATCCAGCGAAATTGTAGGGTATTGTCTGACAGGGGATTCCCATCTCGTTCAGGATAAGTGATCTGAGTTTGGGTGTCGGATGAAAGTTGAGAAACCATGACGGGTTCCGAGATGCGATCGACACCAATGATTATACAATATAATTTGCAAATAAACGACTATTTTATTAACTTTTGGGATGAAAAATGCCGTTTCCGAATCCACCGATCGCTCCCCTCAAAACCGCACGTTATTGGGGGATATCTGGCGGCGGTTTCGCCGGGATAAAATGGCGGTTTTCGGCAGCGTTGTCTTGCTGATTATCGTCGTTTCAGTGGCGATCGCGCCCTTCTTTTACACCACTTCCCCCGATGCGATCGACTTCGGCAATTCTATCGCCCCCCCGAGTTGGAAACACCCCTTCGGAACCAACGATTTGGGACAGGATCAACTCGCCCGCATCCTGATCGGCGGACGCATTTCGTTGGCGGTGGGGGTGGCGGCAATGTTGGTGGCGATTAGTTTTGGGACATCCGTGGGCGCGATGGCGGGATTTTACGGCGGAATTGCGGACGGTTTGCTGATGCGAATGACGGATTTATTTTTATCCCTGCCGCAACTGCCGGTTTTGCTGTTGGTGATCTATTTATTTCGGGAATCCGCCCGGGCGATCGCGTCGGGGGAAGTGGGAATTTTCCTGTTAATTGTGTTGGTGGTGGGGGGACTCAATTGGATGTCCGTGGCGAGGTTGGTTCGGGCGAGTTTTCTATCAGTTCGCGAAATGGATTTCGTCACCGCAGCCCGGGCGATCGGGGCCAAACCGAGGCGTTTGATCTGGGTTCACATTCTCCCCAACGTCCTCACCCCCATCATCGTCGCCGCCACCCTCGCCGTCGGAACGGCGATCATTACCGAATCGACTCTCAGCTTTTTGGGACTGGGATTTCCCCCCGACGTTCCCACCTGGGGGCGGATGTTGTACGATGCCCAAAATTACATTCAAACCGCCCCCCACATGGTAATATTTCCGGGGGCTGCAATTTTTCTGACGGTTCTGAGTATCAACTACATCGGAGACGGTTTGCGAGATGCTTTAGACCCCCATTCCAAATCGTTTTAAAATGATTAAATATCCACCGCAATCATCCCCTTTTCGAGGGAAATAATTGCGGGACTTATTGACCGACATTTTAAATTATTTTATGGGGATTTTTATTCGAGTTAAAAATGGCGATCGCAAAATTTTAAGCCTCAATATTTGCCCAAATCAAAAAAATTATGAGAGAATGGAGACACCCATTCCCAGGAGAAATAACTGATGTTCATTTTTCGGGCTTTCACCCTCGCCGTGACGGTCGGTTTGCTGACTCCTCTGGTTCCCGGCGATCGCTTCAACATCCCCCCGGCGATCGCCCAATTGGAAAATACCCAAGACGGCGACTGGCAGGAATTCACCTCGGAAGTCGGCAATTTCTCGGTGATGATGCCCGGGACCCCCGAGGAAGATGCGGAATCCAATCAGAGGGGCGAGATGCGCCAGTATCTCATTTCGTTGGAGGATGAAACAATCGCCTATGGAGTCTTTTATTACGACGTGGGCGAACTGCCGAGAGAATTGAGTACGACGGAAATAGACGAGTTATTCGATGCGTCGGTCGCGGGTTTTTTGGAAGACTGGGAAGAGAAAAATATCCGCTCCGAAAATAACATTTATCTGGGAGACATCCCGGGGCGGGCGATCGAAGTCGAGGGTTCGGAAGGGATGTTTAAAATGCGACTGTATTGGGCCGCACCCCGCCTGTACATGATTTTAGTCGGTTCGGAACAGCCGGAAAAATTTCCGACGGAGAGCGATCGCTTTTTCGACTCCTTTGAATTTTTGTAACTGCAAATAGCGATCGGGACTGCTGAGAAACCCGGTTTCTGGCTCGCATCCCCAATTCTTCCCCCATCCGTCTCAAATGTTGCCGAATTTCCCAAAGCGATTACGATATACAAAATACCGAGACTGAAATCAACCGATAATTAATCCAATGGTACAAGCACCGATCCGCCAGCAGGCGCCGACAGAACTCGTCAACCTCGCCATTGACCTGATCCGCAAGGCCGGATGCGAGTACGGAGACATCCGCCTGTGTACCTACCGCCGACAGTCCCTCGCCGCCCGCGATCGCTCTTTGGGCAACCTCAGCGATAACGTCAGTTCCGGTTTCGGGGTGCGGGTCCTCCTCAACGGTTCCTGGGGGTTCGCCGCCAGCTACCGCAAAACCCCGGAGGAAGTCGCCCGCGTCGTGGCGTTGGCGGTGGACATCGCCCGGGGGAGTCGCCTCTGTCAGCGGGTTCCGGTGAAATTGGTTCCCGTGGACGCCTACCGGGACACCTACATCACCCCGGTCCAAATCGACCCCTTTTCCATCCCCATCGAAGAGAAGGCGGATTTGGTGCTGACGCTGACGGACAGACTCCTGGCCCACGGGGAAAAGGGCATCAAAAAAGCGAGCGCTTCCCTACAATTTCAACAGGAAAATAAACGCTTCGCCTCCACCGTCGGTTCCGACATCGAACAGACCATTTACCGCAGCTATGCCGGGTACGGGTGCACGGCGATCGCGGACGGAGACGCACAAAATCGGGGCTACGAGAGGCCTCCGCTGAATTTGGGGTATGAACACATCGACACCGCCGATTTGCTGTCTCAGGTCGATCGCGTGGCTTCCGAGGCGATCGAAAAGGTGAAGGCGCCCAAGGGGCCCTCGGGCATCAAATCCACCCTCATCCTCAAACCCACCCACCTCTACCTCACCATCCACGAATCCGTTGGCCACCCCACGGAACTTGATCGCGTCTACGGCTACGAGTCCAACTTCGCCGGGACCAGCTTCGCCACCACGGACCAACTGAAAAAATTGCAGTATGCGGCCCCCTGGGTGAACTTCAAATGCGATCGCACCCAACCGGGCGGACGGAGTACGATGGGCTACGATGACGAGGGGGTTCGAGCCCAGGAATGGTACGTCGTCAAAGACGGGATATTGAACGATTATCTCACCGACCGCGAAACCGCCCACCGCCTTGGACGGGGCAGCAGCAACGGCTGTGCCTACGCCGACAGTTGGTCTAGTGTCCCGATGGTGCGGATTCCCAATTTGGGCTTGGAACCTGGACCCGACGGCGGCGATCGCACCGCTACTTTGGAAGAGATGATTTCCGACACCGAAGACGGGATTTTGATCGACGGGATCGGCAGTTTTTCCATCGACCAACAGCGGCGGAATTTCCAGTTCGGCGGCGATGCGTTTTGGCAGGTCAAAAACGGCAAAGTTGTGGGGATGTTGAAGGATGTGACTTACCAGGCCATGACCACCGAATTTTGGAATCAAGTCGATGCGATCGGACCCGAGTCGGAATGGGAACAGCACGGGACGAGTTTCTGCGGCAAGGGTGAACCCATGCAACTCGCCCAAATGACCCACGCCTGCGTCCCCGTCAGGGTTCGCGACATTCACATTGGCGGCGCGTCTTGACGGAGATGTGGCGGTGGGAGAGCCTAGGCCCTAGGCCCCTACAAACAATGAAATTCCACTGTAGGGGCGCCAACCTTTGATATCATCTCTGATGGCACAACAGCGGGGAAACCGATAATGGATGCAGGCTTGAAGCAGGTGACGATTTACACGGATGGAGCCTGTAGTGGCAATCCGGGGAAGGGGGGATATGGGGCGGTTTTGATGTTCGGCCCGCACCGGCGGGAATTGAGTGGCGGGTTCCGGCGGACGACGAATAACCGGATGGAAATCATGGCCGCGATCGCCGCTTTGGAAGCCCTGAAATATCGCTGTGCGGTGACGTTGCACACGGATTCCAAATATTTGGTGGACGCCATCGCCAAAGGGTGGGCAAAAAAGTGGCGAAATAATGGCTGGCGACGCAATCCGAAAGAGTGGGCAAAAAACCCGGATTTGTGGGCGCAATTGTTGGATTTGTGCGATCGCCACCAGGTTCAATTTGTGTGGGTGAAAGGTCACGCGGGTGTGGAAGAAAACGAGCGGTGCGATCGGCTCGCCGTCGCCGCTTCCCGGGAAGAAAATCTCCCCCCCGACCCCGGATATGAAAATCCGCCGGAACCCCAAGAAATGAAAAGTGAAAAGTGAAAAGTGAAATCTTCCCGACTCCCTAATACCGACTCCCGACTCCCTATTTTTGAGACGGAGGGATGTGTTCGAGGGTGATCAGTCCCTCCATGATGGATTTGACAACAGGTGCCGCCACCAGGCCGCCGCTGCCCCCTTCCGGTTCGTCCACCACCGCCACGACCACGTAGCGGGGGGCATCAACCGGGATGATCCCGACGAAACTGGTGATGTAGGTGCCCCGATAGTAACCCCCGCTGGCACTGGCTTTCTCCGCCGTCCCGGTTTTTCCGCCGATTCGATATCCGGGAATGTGGGCATTTTTTCCGGTTCCGCCTTCAACGACCGTCTCCATCATTTCCACGACGGTTTGGGTGGTTTGTGGCGAAAAAACCTGCTGCGGTTCGGGTCGGGACATCTGCCAATACAACTGTCCTTCGCTGTTGAACAAACCTTCGACGACGTGGGGCGTGACGAGCTTGCCCCCGTTCGCCAAACTGGCGTTAATTTGGGCGAGTTGCAGGGGGGTAATTGAAAATCCCTGGCCGAAAGAACTCGTCGCCACTTCGATGGGGACGTTGACAAATTGTTCGGAACTTTTGAGAGTTCCGGTCGCCACGAAGGGCAGGTCGATGTCCAGCGGTTTGCCCAGTCCGAGACGCTGCAACCCCTCGTAGTAGACTTGGGGGTCCATCCGCTGCATGATGCGGACCATGCCGATGTTGCTGGAATATTTGATGATATCGGTGATCGACACCATCCCCCGGGCGCCGGCCGAGCTGAAATCCGCGTTGGAGATCGTCCACGGTCCCATCTGAATGCTGCCCTCGTCGTTGATGAAGGTATCTGGGGCGATCGCGCCGGCTTCCAGGGCCAGGGCGACGTTGATCGGCTTGAACGTCGAACCGGGTTCGTAAAGGTCGGTCAGGGCCCAATTCTTGAACAATTCCGGGTCGAATTTGAAGTATTCATTCGGGTTGTAGGACGGTTCGTTGACGAGGGTGAGGATGGACCCGTCCCGGGCGTCCATGACGATGGCGGTCCCCCGCTCCGCCTTGTAGGCTTGCACCTGTTCGGCGAGAGCTTTCCGGGCCAGTCGCTGCAGGCGGGAATCGATGGTCAGGCGCAGTTCCAGGTCGTCCATCTGGACGAAACCCGTGGCCAGCTTGGCCGGAACCCAGGCTCCGTTCACGGCCCGCTGGAACAGCAGGGAGGGCATGGTGCGCCGGAGTAGGTTTTCCTGGCTGTGTTCGACGCCGGCCTGGCCGTTGCCCTCGTCGTCCACGTAGCCGACCACGTCCGCACCCAGACCTTCTTGGGGGTAGAGGCGGTGGGGACGGCGGATCAGTTCCAGGCCGTCGAGCCGCAGGTCCAGGATGCGATCGCCCACCTCTTCGGCCAGGGCATCGGCTACCTTGATCCCGCTCTGGGCGAGGCCGAACAGGTCGAGTAAGTCTTCGGCGCTGGGGCTGCTGAGATCGTCGAAAACCAGCACCGAGGCCAGTTGTCGGGCTACCTCCTCCGGGGGATCTTTGAACAGCACCGGGTGGGCGTAGAGGGTGTAAACTTGGCGGTCGATCGCCAAAATATTGCCGTTGCGATCGGTGATGGGGCGGCGGGGGATGAAGGGCATCGATCGCTGCTGCTGCTGATATTCGGCCTGTTCCTTGAGGAATGGCCCCCGGGCAATTTGCAGGCGAAACAGATTGGCGCACAGACCCAATATCCCCGCCAACAGCACCGCCCACACCAAATAGAGGCGGACGGGGATGCATTTAGAGGTGGCGGGCTCGGGTCGAGGCGGTTGTCGCACCTCAAATTTGGGGATCGGAGCGGAGCGCAGTTGCCCCACCGGGCGGGGATTCCGGTGGCGCCGCCGACCCGGAGAACCGGACGAATAGTTAGAAGAAGCCATGAGCTATTTCACCCCCTGTCAGTGGTCGAGTTGATGCGATCGCCCCCCACGTCCGGCATTCCGGGGCGCAACCCTCAATAGGCCAGCGGCCGGTTCGTCTCCGAGGTCGGAGACCAGAGGGGATTCAAAGTCGCGGCGGGTTCGGGCGAAACCGCCGGGCGCAAGGGAGCCGGCCGAATGTAAATCATATCATCGGGATCGGGGACGGCCAAGCCCCCCTCCGGATCTTCGGCCGATTCCACGATGGTGTGCTTGAGGACTTCCTTGGCGGTGCGAAGCTGTTGTTCTTGGTGGCGCAGGTGTTCCAACTGTGGATATTCCCGCGTCCAGCGAGATTCGCTGT
Source organism: Lyngbya sp. CCY1209 (assembly GCF_055795065.1). Classification (NCBI taxonomy): domain Bacteria; kingdom Bacillati; phylum Cyanobacteriota; class Cyanophyceae; order Oscillatoriales; family Microcoleaceae; genus Lyngbya; species Lyngbya sp. CCY1209. Next base: position 3,919 of record NZ_JAYFER010000638.1, on the reverse strand, counting down.
AAACCGTCATCCCGTAAAACGTCAGGGTCGTACCCACCAGCAAGCCCGTCACCACCGAGGAGAGTCGGTGCAGCGCCGAGAGGGATTTGAGCCACCCGGGCCGCTCCGGTCGGGGGGGCGGCAGCACCTCCACCCGCGTCGGCCTCACCTCGACCGTCGTCACGGGCGGTCTGGGGCCGTAGGGGTCGGGGATGACGATCGGCCTCTGGGGGGCGCGGCTGAAGGGAATGACATTGCTCGGTGTCCGGGACGGCACGAAGGGATTCGCCTCGACCCGTTTGGTGGGGCGGCGGGGCTTGAAGGCAACCGTCATCACTCATACCTCAACTCAACTTGAATGCTCCATCACTTGCCAGGGCGAAGCGATGGTGTCTGATTAAAAACTGTCAACCCTCGCGACAGGTGGCATTCTCACCGTGCATCGGGAAGTTCAGCCCGAAAACACCCCGAAATCGTTTCCGTTTGGGGCGACGATCTGGAGAAACTTTGACCTGGAGTCCGACGTTGATGAACCGACTGCAAAGGATTGACAGGGTGTTTGATCTCCCTCGAAAAGTCGTGCCTCTGGGTGAGGAGGATCTTCGTCCGTCCCTTGCCTTACTCGTCGAGTTGGCATGATTCTACCACAGATCGGATGGCTCCCCGACCCCCACCCCATCCGCCCCAGTGCGCGATGGGTGCGCTGCGCGGATCGCTTCTGGCCCCGAGTCCCTCTCAAAATCGATCGCCTCAGAATGCCCCAACTTTCACCGGGCTTTGTATACTTGTGTTAAATTACCCGACCTGAGATGCCCCATTCAACCGTGGCAAACCCGATAGATGCGCTGCGCGGATCGCGCCCGGGAGAGAGCCATCTCCAAGAACCGTCACAGAATTGATAGCAATCAGCAAAGGTTAACTGCCCGTCGTTGGCAAGTTTCGGGATTTTCGGATGTCCTAACCGTCATGGCGAGAGCTATAACTATTCTGACCGAAAATCTGGGTTTCAAGCGTCGCCCTTCTCGGGCGACTTTGTGCTAGAGTTTAGCCGAGGCGCGAGAAACCTCTTGAAAAACGCACGGATCTTAACAAGATACCGAAACACCGGCAAAGCTCAAAACTCAAGACTGACACTGTATGGCGGGGCACGCCAAAACAGTTCAAACTACGCTTGGGGACATCAATCCCGCTGGGTCGCACGGCTCAAACCAGACCATTTAGCCGATGGGTGCGGTGTCTGGGGAGAGGTTCTAGGCGAGTCCTTCCGATGTGATTTAAGGATGATGGTTGAACCAAGAATCCCCGTCCCTTTAGGGCGGAGAGTGTCAAACATTCGTTCTTTAGTAATCTCTTTGTTGTAGAGCGTTTGAGACCCATGACCATCGCATTAGATCAGATCGACCGAATCGTTTGGAACCACCACCACGATCCCTTTGAAGTTCTCGGCCCCCATCAAATTGAAAAAGATGGGCAGACCGTGTGGGCTCTCCGAGCTTATCTCCCAAACGCTGATGCGGCATGGGTCATTTTGCCGGAAGATCGCAAAGAATACCCCATGCACTCGGTTCACAACCCCCACTTCTTCGAGTGCATCCTCGACATCCCGGAACTGAGCAACTACCAACTCCGCTACAAGGAAGGGGAACACGAGCGCGTCACCTACGACCCCTACGCCTTCCGCTCCCCCAAACTGACGGACTTCGACATCCACCTGTTCAGCGAAGGCAACCACCACCGCATCTATGAGAAACTCGGCGCCCACACCATGAACCTCAACGGCGTCGATGGGGTCTACTTCGCCGTCTGGGCCCCGAGCGCCCGCAACGTCTCCGTTCTCGGGAACTTCAACCACTGGGACGGCCGCCAACACCAGATGCGGAAGTTCGGCAACGGCGTCTGGGAACTGTTCATCCCCGAAGTCGGGGTCGGGGAACCCTACAAATACGAGATCAAAAACTTCGACGGCCACATCTACGAAAAATCCGACCCCTACGGCTTCCAACAGGAAGTCCGCCCCAAAACCGCCTCCATCGTCGCCGAGTTGGACACCTACACCTGGAACGATGCGGACTGGATGGAACAACGGCGCCACAATGACCCCCTCCTCCACCCCATCTCCGTCTACGAGTGCCACCTGGGTTCTTGGAACCGCGCCCCCTTTTCCGAACCCCACCAACTGCCCGACGGCACCGTCGAACCCGCCGTCCAAGCGGTAGAACTCGACCCGGGCAGTCGCTTCCTCACCTACCGGGAACTGGCCGACCGTCTCATCCCCTACGTCAAAGAACTCGGCTTCACCCACATCGAACTGCTCCCCGTCGCCGAACACCCCTTCGATGGCTCCTGGGGCTACCAGGTGACGGGCTACTACGCCCCCACCTCCCGCTTCGGCACCCCCGAAGATTTCATGTACTTCGTGGACCAGTGCCACCTCAACGGCATCGGTGTCATCGTGGACTGGGTTCCCGGCCACTTCCCCAAAGACGGCCACGGCCTCGCCTTCTTCGACGGCACCCACCTCTATGAACACGCCGACCCCCGCAAGGGCGAACACAAGGGCTGGGGAACCCTGGTCTTCAACTACTCCCGCAATGAAGTCCGCAACTTCCTGGTTTCCAACGCCCTGTTCTGGTTCGACAAGTATCACATCGACGGCATCCGCGTGGATGCGGTAGCCTCCATCCTCTATCTTAACTACTGCCGGGAAGACGGGGAGTGGGTCGCCAACCAGTACGGCGGCTGCGAAAATATCGAGGGGGCCGACTTCATCCGCCAAACCAACCACGTCCTTTTCAGCTACTACCCCGGCATCCTCTCCATCGCGGAGGAGTCCACCTCCTGGCCGATGGTATCCTGGCCCACCTATGTGGGTGGCTTGGGCTTCAACCTGAAGTGGAACATGGGTTGGATGCACGATATGTTGGACTACTTCCACATGGACCCCTGGTTCCGCCAGTTCCACCAAAATAACGTCACGTTCAGCATCTGGTATCACCACAGCGAAAACTTCATGTTGGCCCTGTCCCACGACGAGGTGGTACACGGCAAGAGCAATATGCTGGGCAAAATGCCGGGGGATGACTGGCAGAAATTTGCCAACGTGCGGGCACTGTTCACCTATATGTTCGCCCATCCCGGCAAAAAGACCATTTTCATGGGCATGGAGTTCGCCCAGTGGAAGGAGTGGAACGCCTGGGGTACCCTGGAGTGGGAAATGCTGCAATTTCCGCCGCACCAGGGGATCAAGCGCTTTTTCCAGGATCTCAACACCCTCTACCGCAACGAGCCAACTCTGTACGAAAATGATTTTTCCGAGGAAGGGTTCCAGTGGATCGACTGTAGCGACAACCGCCACAGCGTGGTCTCTTTCATCCGCCGTGCGAAGGATACGGATGAATTTGTGGTGGTGGTGTGCAACTTCACGCCCCAGCCCCACAGCCACTACCGGGTGGGGGTTCCGGAACCCGGGTTTTATACGGAGCTGTTCAACAGCGACTCCGGGGAGTACGGCGGCAGCAACATGGGGAACTTGGGTGGCAAGTGGACGGACGAGTGGTGGTTCCACAACTATCCGCACTCCATCGATCTGTGCCTGCCACCCCTGGGGGTACTGATTCTCAAGTTGGACCGGGAGAAAACGGCCGAAGCCTATCAGCAGGTGGAAGCTGAGGAGGGTGCGGACAGTTAAATAAACCGCCGCCGGTCTGATGTCATGTCAAGTTCGGACCCTCATCGATCGCACCAATTTTTGACGGTCGAATTCTAGAAATCGTTGGCATCCGAACGATTTGAGCGGACATGAGATCAGACCGGGTTTCGGAGCAGACCGACTCCGATGGGGTGTCGGGTGTTGGCAAGGGGGAAGGGTAACCAATCCCCGCGAAGACAGCGACGGGGCTTTCTAGCCCTAACCTGTTACTCTGTCTCGCAGAGAGCAAGA
>NZ_JAYFER010000637.1:0-1408 GCF_055795065.1 Lyngbya sp. CCY1209 | reverse complement strand
GACTCAAGTCGCCGTTCGTTTTTCCTCCCTGCTCTAAAGAGACAGAGCTTCCAAACGTATCGGAGATTTTACGTGACGATTTGATAGTCGGCCTTTTTGAAGATTCTTTCCAGAGTTTTGATGTGGGCAGGGATCTCATCTTCGTTTGATGCTTTTTGACCCCACATTTTTGGGGGTGGCGACCGTCAACCCACGGGACTGATCCGCCGGTACATTGGGGGCGATCGCGCTTTTTTCGGGTGGGGGTTTATAGCGCTGAAGCCAGAGTAATGGGGAATAGGGAACTGAAACTGCTTTTCTATAATAAGGGGAGGTCGCCCCTTGTTCTGACCCCATTTCAACTGTTACCACACGAGCGCGATACTGGCGATACAGACAAAATAGGAGACTCAGATCCGTGGCAGCAACCGTCCCCGGTGGTGATCGCAACTCACGCAACTCACAAAAGATATCAACGATCGCAACTCACGCAACTCACAAAGAATTTCAACGTGGAAGCAACCGTCCCCGGTGGCGATCGAGCGCGATACTAGCGATACAGACAAAATAGGAGACTCAGATCCGTGGAAGCAACCGTCCCCGGTTGCCATCTCCGATTTGGGAAAGGATGTCAATTTGCGATCGCCACACTCCCCATCATCCCCAAATCTTCGTGGTCCAAAATGTGGCAGTGGTAGACCGTTTGGCCCGCAAAATCCCGAAACGGAACCCGCAGCCGCACCGTCTCCCCCCGCATCACCAAAACCGTATCCTTCCAAGCCCGATAAGGTGTCGGCCGGCCGTTGCGACTCACCACCTGCACGGGGTTGGTGTGGAGGTGAAACGGATGGTCCATCGTCCCGGTCGTGGTAATTTCCCAATCTTCCACCGTCCCCAACTTGACCTGCGTATCCAACCGCTGGGGGTCGAATACCTGGCCGTTAATTAAAAAGACCATTCCCATCCCCCTCGCCATGCCGTGATTGAGGGTAAATTGTTTGGTGGCGGCGGGTTCGGGAAGGGCCTCCACCGGCAACAACTGCTTCGGCAGGGGGACGGACTGAACCGACTCGCCATAAGTGAAAGTTGCCAGAGTTTGGGTCCTGTTGGAATTGGACGGATTGCCCATCATGCCGCGCCCCATCATGCCCCGTCCCATCATGCCGCCGCCCATCATGCCGCCCCGGTTGTAGGGTTTGTTGAGGAGGCGGTACTGTCCGGGGGTGCGATCCGCGACAGCGTACCTATCGCCGCGCACCAGGACCTCGATCCGTTCTCCGGGGGTCAGCAACACCTCCGCCAACTCCGCCGGTTCGGGAATCGCCCCGCCGTCCGTGGCGATCAGGTGCATGGGGTAACCAATCCCCGCGAAGACAGCGACGGGGCTTTCTAGCCCTAACCTGTTACTCTGTCTCGCAGAGAGCAAGAC
>NZ_JAYFER010000636.1:0-18015 GCF_055795065.1 Lyngbya sp. CCY1209 | reverse complement strand
ACTCAAGCCGCCGTTCGTTTTTCCTCCCTGCTCTAAAGAGACAGAGCTTCCAAACGTATCGGAGATTTTACGTGAAGGGGAAACCGAAAACAATGGTTCCCGGCCCCTTCCCCTTTTGTCTCGCCATCTCTATCGGTTGTAGCGATTGTAGCGATCGTAGGGATTGTTTCTATCCCCATCTCGATCGTAGCGATCGTAGCGGTCGTAGCGGTCGTAGCGGTCGTAGCGGTCGTAGCGGTCGTCCCGGTCATCCCGGTCGAAGTGCTCTTCGTACCGTTTTTTCCAGTCTTTTTTCTCGCGGTCGAGTTGGCGGTCGAGGGCATCGTGAGCCTCCCGAATGACCCGCTCTTTTTGACTTTGAGAAAGGCGCTGGTTGTGGGGCTTGCTCATTTCATTTCGCATTTCCCGTTCGAGCTGCTCGTGTCGCTGCCGGCGGTACTCGGCAAAATCCCGCTCGAACCGTTCTTTGTAGTCGCGGTCATAACGGCGGTCGGCATAGTCGCGGTCGTCATCGCGGTCGTAACGGCGGTCGGCGATCGATAATTCCTCCGTTCCCGAAGTGATCGCCTCCCGAACTGGCGGGGTCGGAGAAACGATCGCGATCGCCGGAAGGGCGAAACCGCCGGCCAGAAAAAGTGTCGCCAGAGCCAAAGTGCGTTTCATTTTCGATACCTCCATCAACTCGGATGAATTTGCCGCCCAATACTTCTATTATGGAGCAGAGTGTCCGGGTCGGGCCTCGTCAAAGTGGGGGAATTTCCTCCTCGTTAGACCCGCCAAAAATCCGGTTCCATTTTGCCACGCACGATCGCGGATTTTTGTCAATCCCACCGGTTAATATAATGATCGATTTTTCCGGGCAAATGTTCCCGGCCCGGAGTCCGAAATCGTCCCCCCCTGGCGCTTCCCCGGCCCCCCTTTGTCAGGGGGGAGCTAAGGCCCGGGCCATTTCTGCGATGGGCGGGCGGGGGGAGGGAACGAAACCGATCGCCCGACGGGGTAAGATAGAAGGTTAGAAAAACTTAATAATTTCATCCTGTCGTTACTCCCAAAGAGGTCACCTTGACTCAGCATCAAGATGCGATCGCGCCCCACGGCGGACAACTCATCAACCGGATCGCCACTGCCGAAAAGCGGCAGGAACTGATCGAAAAAGCCGACACCCTGCCACGAGTGCAACTCGACGAGCGATCGCTCTCCGACTTAGAACTGATCGCGATCGGCGGATTCAGCCCCCTGACGGGCTTCATGGAGCAAGCCGACTACATCGGCGTCATCAACGACATGCGTCTGAGCGACGGACTGCCCTGGTCGGTCCCCATCACCCTCTCCGTCTCCGAGGAACAGGCCGACGCCCTATCCGAAGGCAGTTGGGTCCGCCTCGACTCCCCCGACGGAAAATTCGTCGGCGTCCTGGAACTGACCCAAAAATACGCCTACGATAAAGAGCTCGAGGCCATCCACGTCTACCGCACCAACGACACCAACCACCCCGGCGTCAAAGTCGTCCACCAACAGGGGCCGGTGAATCTAGCCGGTCCAGTCTGGCTGCTCGAACGCCGTCCCCACCGCCTGTTCCCGAGCTATCAGATCGACCCGGCCGACAGCCGCCTGCTGTTCCGGGAACGGGAGTGGAAAACCATCGTCGGGTTCCAGACCCGCAACCCCATCCACCGCGCCCACGAATACATCCAAAAGTGTGCCCTGGAAACCGTTGACGGGCTGTTCCTGCACCCCCTCGTTGGCGCCACCAAATCCGACGACATCCCCGCCGACGTGCGGATGCGCTGCTACGAAATCCTGATCGAGCGCTACTATCCGAAAAACCGGGTCATTTTGGCGATCAACCCGGCAGCCATGCGCTACGCCGGACCCCGGGAGGCGATCTTCCACGCCCTCGTCCGCAAAAATTACGGGTGTACCCATTTCATCGTCGGGCGAGATCACGCCGGCGTGGGCGACTATTACGGCACCTACGACGCCCAGCACATCTTCGACGAGTTCGAGCCCGCAGAGCTGGGGATCGTGCCAATGAAGTTTGAACACGCCTTCTACTGCACCTTGACCGGGGGCATGGCGACCAACAAAACCAGCCCCAGCGCCCCGGAACAGCGCATCCACCTGTCGGGGACGAAGGTGCGGGAGATGCTCCGGCGGGGCGAGATGCCGCCGGCGGAATTTTCCCGTCCGGAAGTGGCGGCGGAATTGGTGAAAGCGATGCGGGTGACGGCCGGAAGCTGAACGGGCGATCGCGATTCGGGGCCGGGTCGGGGCGAACTCCACCCGCCCGCGACCGGTGCGCTTCGCGGATCGCCCGGAACGCGGTACGATCGAAGGGTCAGGCGAGTGGGGCGACGAAACGTTTTGGCAGATCCGCGTCGCGGTCGAATCGCCGTCAAAACGGTCCTTCGGGCCGATGGAGAGACGAGAAGTGAGACCAAAGAAGTGAGAAGTGAGAAAATTCTCACTCCCCACTTCTCACGCCTCACGCCTCTTGAAAATTGAGCCGGATCGGATGCTCGGCGACTTGGGAGAGGATCTGAAAATAGTCGATCCGCCGCCTCCCGATGTCGGGTGGCGGGGACTATGAGGTTAGGAAGTCAATCATGGGATTAAAGCGACGGGAATTTTTACAACGCTCCGGCCTGGCGCTGGCTGCTTTGGGAATCGGCGAAACCGCCGGGTGGCCGTTGGGCGATCGCTACCGGCGGGCCATGGCCGCACCGGCGGGCCGGAAACTCGCCCTCCTCGTCGGCATCGACAAATATCCGACGGCCGAAGCCCGGACGGTCCGACCCCTGTCGGGGTGCGTCACGGACGTGGAACTGCAGCGGGAACTGCTCGTCGGCCGATTCGGCTTCCGAGCCGCCGACATCCTCACCCTCACCGACGGCGAAGCCACCCGGGAAAATATCGAAGCCAGCTTTGCCGACCACCTGATCGCGGGGGCGCGACCCGGGGATTTGGTGGTGTTTCACTTTAGCGGCTACGGCAGTTCCGTCCCCCCCGCCGACCCCGCCTCGGACAACGCCTCGGTGCGACACTCCCTGATTCCGGCGGATGTCGCCCTCGACGACGAACCGCTCAACGATTTGATGGAAGATACCCTGTGGCTCCTGCTGCGGTCCTTACCCACCCGGAACGTCGTCACCGTCCTCGACACCAGCTACGCCTACCCCGGTCATCCCAAACAGGGCCTCCTGCGGGTGCGATCGGCCGCCGGGCCGGCCGGCGGACAAGTCGGCGCAGCGGAACGGGACTCCCAGGCCCGACTCCTCAACCGCAACTCCCTCGACCCCGAAGAACTCGGACGGCGACGCCCCGGAGAACTTCCCGGCCTGGTCTTGAGCGCCGCCCAATCCTCCCAGGTAGCCACCGAGACGACCTGGGGGGGGTTCAGCGCCGGTCTGTTCACCTACACCTTGACCCAAACCCTCTGGAACGCCACGGCGACCTCAAACCTCAAAGAAAGCCTCGGCCGGGTCGCCGGCGGGGTGGAACGGGTGGCCGGCCCGAACCAACAGCCCCAACTGCGGCGGGAACTGCCCGCCCCGGACTCGGGGGAATCCGCCATCTCCGAGCTGCAACTGAAATCCCCCCCCGCCGACGGGACGATTACCGCCGTGGAAGACGGGGGCAAAACCGCCCGCCTGCTGCTGGCCGGCCTGCCCCCCGCCGTCTTGAAAGCGGACGCCGTCAATTCCCTGTTCACCGTCCTTTCCGAACCCCAGGCCGCGCCGGAAAACCTGCGTCCCCGGCTGCAAATTCGCTCCCGCGACGGGCTGCGGGCCACCGCCGAGCTGCAACTGTTGGAATTTGGCGACCTCCCCTCCCCCCCCATCAAACCTGGGCAATTGGTTCGGGAGGCGATCCGGATTTTACCCCGCAACGTTAGTTTGAAAATCGCCCTCGACCCGAAACTCGATCGCATCGAGCGGGTGGACGCCACCAGCGCCTTTTCGACCATCCCCGAAGTCTCCATCGCCGGCGACGAACAGTTGATCGACTACCTGCTGAGTCGGGTGCGGGATACCACCATCGCCCAGAGTCCCGCCGCCCCCCTGATGTCCCTGTTTCAGGGCCACTACGGCCTGTTTTCCCCCGGCCAGGTGTTGCTCCCCGACACCGCCGGGGAGGGGGGGGAAGCGGTGAAAGTCGCCGTCGGACGCCTGGTCCCCCACCTGAAAACGCGACTGGCGGCCAAGTTGTTGCGGCTGACGGAAAATGAACGGTCCAATTTGATGCGGGCGAAAGTGACCTTGGCGATGCTATCCCCCCAGTCCCGGGCGATCGCCAAACGGGAAACCCCCCAAACCGATGGGGGTGCGGAGTCCGGCCCGATGGCGATCGCGGCTGAGGCGAGCCGACCCGAAGCGGCCCGTTCCCAGAGTTTCGGGATTCCCACTGTGCCGGCCGAGAGCCGCATCCAGATGCGACTCCAAAATAACGGCGACCTGCCCCTCTATTTCGTCCTGTTTCTTTTGGACAGCAGCGGCCGACCCCACGTTTACGACGCCACCCTCCCCCCGGTTTCGGCGGCCTCCGAGGGGGCCGAAACCCCGCCCCGACAGCAGCGGGTCGAACCGGGAAAAACCCTCAACATCCCGACGACCAACGGCTCGATCGGCGACGCCCCCCCGGCGGAGCTCTCGGGAGAACTCGTCCGGGGTCCGGCCGGCCTGACGGAAATCTACGTCATCGTCAGCCACTACCCCTTCACCGAGACGGTGAAAGCGATCGCCCGCGGCCTCAAAGACGGCGGCGGTACCCGCAAATTTCGGCTCCAATCTCTCTCCAACCCCCTGGAAGTCTCCCGGGCGGTCTGGGAAGATCTGGCGCGGGCCAGCAAACTCGGGGTCAAGCGGAGCGGCATTTCTACCGACAACCTGGCCCTGGATGTGAATGCCTGGGCGACGTTCAATTTCATCTGTCGCGTCATCTGAGATCGAGTCCGGTCGAAGGCGGAACCGGCCGCCGAAACGACCGGCTCCAATCGCGCGCCGCCGGCTCCTGAATCGGAAATCGGATCGGGGTCATCACTTGGAAATCGGGGTTTCAAGGCGGGTTATGCGATAAAATCAGATCGAGCCGATTTTCCCATCCACCGCCTTTTCGTCGTCAATCCTGAGTCCAATTGAGGGGCGATCGCGACTGGGATATCGGTGTTGCCGTTAATCCCATTTCATTTGCACTCGGTTCCGCACCGGCTCGGTCGAGATATCCGATCGTGAGAAATCACCCATTTTTGAAGTTTGCCCCGTCCACTTTCCGTCCTCCCATCGAAACGCGGAACGGTTGCCGATTCTCTCGATTCACCCCCCTGCGGCCCGACTGTTTTGGCTAGAAAACCACCGTTTATGAAAATTTTGATCGTAGAAGATGATACGCCGACCATCGCCCCCCTGGTGGAGGAATTGAAAGCCTGTCACTACATCGTAGACCTCGCGGTGGACGGGCCGACGGGGTTGGAATTGGCTTTGGATTGGAACTACGATCTGGTGGTGCTCGACTGGATGCTGCCGGGGATGGACGGGCCGGAAATTTGCCGTCAACTTCGCGCCCAGGGCTTCTCGTCGCCCATCCTTCTCCTGACGGTCCGCAACCTCGACGAGGACATCATTACCGGACTGGATGCGGGGGCCGACGACTTCGTTTCCAAACCTTACAATCCCTCCCAACTTTTGGCGCGGATTCGGGCCCTGCTGCGGCGGGGAAGGACGCCGGCGAACCCGATCAAATTGACTTGGGAACGGTTGGAAGTCAATCAGACGGCGGCGGAAGTTCGCTACGGGGAACGGCGGGTCGCCATCAAGCCCAAAGCTTACAACCTGCTCATCCTTTTTTTACAAAATCCCCAGCGGATTTTCAGCCGTCAAGCCATCATCGATCGCCTCTGGTCCTTCGACAACGAACCCAGCGAAAATGCGGTCACGAACTTGATCAAAGACCTGCGGCGGACGCTCAAGGAGGCCGGGATGCCGGTCGATCCCATCGAGACGATCTACGGCATCGGCTACCGCCTGAATTTGCCCCCGGCCAAAGACGCCCCCGCCGCGCCGGAGTCTGAGTCCCCGTCCGCCGCTTCCCCGGTTCGCGTCGAGGAGACCATCGCCCGGTACCGGGATTCTTTCGTCGAACAACTCGACGAGTTGGAGCGGCTCCTCTCGGGTTCCGACCCCAGGTCGGTGGCCGAGCCGGAGCGCCGGAAGGCCCGGGAAATTGCCCACAAGTTGGCGGGGGGACTCGGAACCTTTGGCTACCAACGCGGCTCGGAATTGGCTCGGGCGATGGAAATCCAACTCGGGAGTCCGCACCATACGGCGGCGGACTTGGCCGAGATCGACGGGCCAATCGCCCAACTGCGGGAAGAACTCCGGCAACCGCCACAGCCCCTCACCGCCGAGCGTCGCGGGTCTTACCATCATATTTTGCTCATCGACGGCGATCGCGCCGGGGCCGAGGAACTCAAACGGGAGGCGATCGCCTGGAACTTGCAAATCGAAGTGGTTTCCACCCCGGCCGAAACCCGAAAAGTCTTGGCGCGCGCGCTCCCCGACGCCATCCTCCTCGACCCGAATTTGTCCGACCGAGACGAGGGCGGATTCAACTTGCTCCGCGAACTCTCGGAGCGGTTCCCGGACATTCCCATTTTAATTTTCACCCGCGAGGACAACCTCTCGGAACGCATCATGTCGGCCCGTTTGGGGGCGCGGCGGTTCCTCCACAAACCCATCGCCCCCCAGTCGGTGTTTGAAACCATCGGCCAGGTACTCCCCGAGTCCCAAAGTCCCGATTCCCGCATCCTGATCGTCGATGACGACCCGGTGAGTTTGGGGATTCTCCGCAAAATCCTCGACCCCTGGGGGTTCGAGATCGTCGGCCTGCGGGAGCCGGACCGGTTCTGGCAGGTGCTCACCCAAACCCTGCCAGATCTGTTGATTTTGGATTTGCAAATGCCGACCTACACCGGCATCGAACTCTGCCGGGTCGTCCGCCAAGATCCGAACTGGGAGGAACTGCCGATCTTGGTGGTGACCGCACACCAAGATCCGACGCGGATCGAAAAAGTCTTTGAAGCCGGGGCTGACGATTTTATCACCAAACCGATTATCGGCCCGGAACTCGTGACCCGCGCCATCGCCCGGATCGAGCGATCGCACCTGCGACGGCAACTCAAGCAGATGCGGCAGGCTCACTCGAAAAAATAATATCAGAGCCGGCAAAAGCCAATAAAAAACTCAGCCTCCCATTTTTCCCCACTCACCCGGAATTTCTAAAATTCTCAAGTGTCGGGATTGCTCGGGTCGCTCACGGGTTGGGGAAGTTTGACCTTCCCACATAATCGCGCTCCTCAAAGCCGGTACCAGTTCTATATGGGTAGACTGAGTTACATATCAGGGTCCGAGTTTTAAGTTAGCAATCAAAAATAAGAAACTGATAAATCCGAGCCGAAATTTCTCAAATTTTTGCCGGTGGTTCCCGCGATCCGAGGCGATGGAAAACGAAAAAAAACTCAGCCTCCCATTCGCTTCAACTTGCCTCAAATTGACAAGATCTGCGGAAGTATCGAGCATTGAGAAGAGGGATCGAATTTCCGGGACAGCTTGGCTGCTGGACTCTCCCCGCACTTCTCAAGGCCGGTATCAGTTCTGTCTGGGTAGACTGAGTTACATATCAGGGTCCGAGTTTCAAGTTAGCGGCCAAAAATAAGAAACTGATAAGCGGACATCAAAAATATTCAAAAATTCGAGCAGTCGGCGGCTAATCCCGCGGCTCCGGCGTCGATCGCTCCAGAGTCTGGTAGCGAGCTTGCAGTTCTTCGATGGTGTAGAGGGACTGGAATTGGAGTCCGGCTTCCCGGTAGAGTTGCGCCCCCCCCTGGTTGCGATCGACCAGGGCGATGGCGCGATCGACGGCGTACCCGGCATCCTGGAGGCGCTTCACCGCCTTCAACGCTGACTGTCCGGTCGTGACGACATCTTCGAGGACGACGACTTTGGCCGCCCGCGGCAGTTCCGGCCCTTCGATGTAGGCCCGGGTTCCGTGTCCCTTGGCTTCTTTGCGGATAATCAGAGCGGGGATGGGGCGATTTTCGTAGGCGGAAATCACGCTGACGGCGGAAACGATGGGGTCCGCGCCGAGGGTGAGTCCGGCGACGGCTTCGGTGTCGGGGGGCAGCAGGGCGAACAGCAGGCGGGCGATCGCGACGGCGCCGAGGGGGTGGAGGGTGACTTGTTTGCCGTTGATGTAGTAGGAGCTGCGCTGTCCGGAGGAGAGGACGAAATCTCCCTCCCGATAGGCTCGCTGGCAAAACAGATCCAGCAGCCAGGGGCGCAGGGTGTCGAGGGGGGCCGCAGCCGGATTCAGAGTTGGAGGTTGATCGATCATATGAAGGGCAAATTGACTCAAGTTGGGGCGATCGCCCGATCCGATCCTACACCGGAAAACGGGTTAAGATGAAACCGATTCAACGAGGTCAATCCTATGAAGAGAATATTACGAAGCCTCACCGGGGTGTTGGGGGTGGCGATCGCTTCGACCGTTTGGGCGGGGATGGCCCAGGCCCAGAGTAACAGCCGTTTCCAACCCTTCGCGGAAGAGTTCAACCGCGCCGCCACCCGCAGTTCCGGGAATGCGTTGAAAAATCAATCGCTGATGAGACAGTTGTCCGTCTATTTGGGGCTGAGTTACCCCTGGCCCAACGGCATCAACGGCTTTCCCGAAACCCTGATCACCGACGATGCCCGACGGTTGAACGATTTGCACCGGGAGGCGATGCTCGAACAGACGTCGAGCGATCGCATCATCCGCACCCCCGACCTGATCAACCCCTACAACACGTCCATTCTCACCCAACCCACCTTATTGCAGGAGGTTCCGGTCAATCCCCCCGGCGAATTTTTGTACCCCTAGGAGAAATGAGGCGGGGGAGAGTTTCCCCGCCGATCGCGTCCCATGTCTATATCACAAAAGTTTTATATTGTCAAGCGCCCCGCCGGAACCTGCGATATCCTGTCCGGCGATGGCATCGCCCCCGATACAAAAAACCCCGACATCGTGAAATGCTGGGGTCCGTTCGACTCTTCCGGGGAAGCGATCGCCCGCCGGGTGGGCTTGATTCGGGCGGGCCAGTGCCGGCCCCGATAACGTTACTGGGAAATCGCCGTGTCATTTCGGGCCTTGGCGATCTCCTGGGTGAGCACTTCCAGGGCTTTGGCGTACTGGGGATCGTCGGCGGTGCCGATCTGGTCGCGATTTTCCCGCAGGGTGTCCCGCTGGTCTTCCGTCAGCTCGATGGTCACGTCCGGCACGATCCCCTCGTGGTTGATATCCCGGCCGCTGGGGGTGAAATATTTGGCGATCGTCACGGCCAGACCCGACCCCTGGCCGACTCCCCGGACGGACTGCACCAGACCTTTTCCGAAGGTCTTCGTCCCCACTAAAACGGCGCGATCGTTGTCCTGTAGCGCCCCGGACAAAATCTCGCTGGCGCTGGCCGAACCGCCGTCCACCAGAACCACCATCGGCTTGTCCGTCAGCGCCCGATTGTTGGCCCGCTGCCGGTCCATTTCCCCCTGGCGGTTCACCGTCGAGACGATATCCCCCTGTTCCAGCCACATCCTGGCAATTTCGATACTCGCGTACAGCAGGCCGCCGGGGTTCGATCGCAGGTCTAAAATGTAACCCGAGACATTCTGAGTTTCCAACTCCTCGATCGCCTCCTGCATTTCCTCCGCCGCATTGGCACTGAAGGTATTAAGGCGAATGTAACCCACCTCTCCCATCGGCGAATCCTTCTTGGAGTGGCGCACCGGGTGAATTTCAATTTTGGCGCGGGTGATGGGAAACTCCATTTCCCGATTTCCCCGCAGGACTTTCAGCGTCACCTGGGTTCCCACCGGCCCCCGAATCAACTGCACCGCCTCATTAATATCCATCCCCTTCGTGCTGCGGCCGTCGATTTCGGTGATGATATCCTGGGCCTGCACCCCGGCTTCAAAGGCGGGCGAATCCTCGATGGGCGAAATCACGATCAGCTTCTCGGTGTCCTCGTCCTGGGTGAGTTGAATCCCCACCCCCGTCAGTTCCCCCGACGTGTCGATCTGCATATTCTTGAACTCTTCCGGGTCCATGAAGCGGGTGTAGGGATCGTCGAGCTTCTCGAGCATCTCGCGGATCGCTTCGTAGGCTTGTTCGTCGCTGGTGTAGTCCCGGTCGAGATATTCGTTGCGGACCTCCTTCCAATCCACTTGGTTGAACGTCCCGTCAACGTAGTTTTTCTCGATAATTTGCCAAACTTCGTCGATCAATTCCTTCGGGCTTTCCCGAAACGATGCTTGACTGGAGAGATGGATGCCGGCGCCCGCAACGGCAACAGCGGTCAGCATCACTGCCGTCGCACCTATGACAAGCCCACTTCTTGATATAATCATGTATCTGCTGAACCGGAAGAGAAGACTTCAAATACTAAGCCCACTGTAACACAGAGAATTTGGGTGTGTGAGTTTGGGCGTGGGGGGCGGGAAATTTGAGATTTTGGATTGTAGGGGCTCCTGGCTTGCGCCCTGATTTTCGATTCCCCCCGGCCGGGGAGTTCCCGCACCCCCGCACTATTTTAAGGATCGACCCAGCGTCCGTCAGCTTTGATCAAATTAATCAATTCTTCAACTCCCCGATCTTCGGGAACTTTTTTGATCTCTTCCCGACCCCGGTAGAGGGAAATATATCCGGGCTGTTTGCCGACGTAGCCGTAATCGGCATCGGCCATTTCTCCCGGGCCGTTGACGATACATCCCATGACGGCGATATCGAGTCCGGTGAGGTGTTTGGTGGCCTCCCGGACTTCGTGGAGGACGTCTTCCAGATTGAATAAGGTGCGACCGCAGGAGGGACAGGCGACGTACTCCACCATCGTTTTCCGCAGTCCCAGGGCTTGCAGGATGCTGTAGCAGACGGGGATTTCCTTTTCCGGGGCCTCGGTGAGGGAGACGCGGATGGTGTCGCCGATGCCCTCGGCCAGGAGCGTCCCGATGCCGGCGGTGGACTTGATGCGGCCGTATTCCCCATCTCCGGCCTCGGTGACGCCCAGGTGCAGGGGGTAGTCCATGCCCAATTCGTCCATGCGCTTGGCCATCAGGCGGTAGGCGGCCAGCATGACGGGGACGCGGGAGGCTTTCAGGGAGATGACCAAATTCTGGAAATCCAGCGATTCGCAGATGCGGATAAATTCTAAGGCCGATTCCACCATGCCCTCCGGGGTGTCGCCGTAGGTGAATAGCATCCGTTCGGCGAGGGAACCGTGGTTGACGCCGATCCGCATGGCTTTGTCCTGGTCGCGCAGGGAAATGACCAGGGGTTTCAGGGTTTCGCGAATTTTTTCGCCGATTTCGTCGAATTCAGCCTGGGTGTATTCGCCGCGATCGGCTTTCGGCTTTTCAAAGACGTACAATCCGGGGTTGATCCGCACTTTATCGACGTGCTTGGCGACTTCCAAGGCGATTTTCATGCCGTTGTGGTGGACGTCGGCGACGAGGGGGACGGGTTGGTAGGTTTCGGCTAATTTTTGCTTGATTTCCCCCACCGCTTTGGCGTGGCCGACGCTCGGGACTGTGACGCGGACGATTTCGCATCCCATTTCGTGGAGGCGGCGGATGGAGGCGACGGACCCCTCGATGTCCATCGTGTCTTCGTTGATCATGGACTGGACCACCACGGGATGTCCGCCGCCGATGGTGACGTTTCCGACCCGGACGGGGCGGGTTTGGCGGCGGTGAATCACGGTGTCAATGCCGGATTCGGCGGGTGTGGGTTGGGTTGGAACGGGCAGGGTTTGCATGATCTGAAGGTTTTTTTGCGGTAGTCGCGTTTTTATCTAAGATATCGATCGCTCTTTATGATTAGGTTGCCACAGATGGGGGACGTATGGTCACACCGATCGCCGAAATTGTCGAAATTGCTCATAATATTCTCGGAGATTTGCAAACGAGTTTTTATGAGTTTCAAGCAGCCGGTTCAATCCCCCCCCTATTTCTCGGGATTTGCCCCCCTCCCCGAGGAATTTCGCGGCAAAATCTGGGAACGGGGCGCCCCGTTCTGGTTCCGATCCGAATCCGGGTCCGACGGGGTGATTTTGTGCTTGCACGGGTTCACGGCCAGTCCCTTCGAGGTGCGGCCGGTCGCCGAAGCCGTTCGGCGGCGGGGGTTTGACGGCGCGGGGACGCTCTTGCCGGGGCACGGCTATGCAAAACTAACCGATCAGAAGTTATTTTTCCCCCGGATGACGGCGGCGGGGATGTTGGAGGCGGTGCGGTCGGAAATTGCCGAGGCGCGATCGCGATACAATTTTGTCGGCCTATTCGGCCATTCGATGGGGGGCGCGATCGCTTTGCAGATGGCGGCGGAAGGTCGGGTGGACGCCTGCGCGGTGACGGCCCCGGCTTTAAAATTGCCCCCGAGGGCGGTATTTTTGCTGGCGCTTTTGGGGCGGTTCAATATTTCTTTGAACACGAAACCGCAGCGGTTCGACAATCCGATTTATTTGTTTGAAAATACCAGGGCGGGAGTGGCGCTGCAACAGTTGGCTCGCACGGCGCGGCAGCATTTGTCGCAGATTACCTGTCCGGTTTTTGCCGTCCATTCTCACCGCGATCGCCTGGTCGATCCGGTGGTGATGGATTGGATGCGATCGCGGGTTTCCGGGGAGTTGAAAGTGCGCTGGTTCGACCAGTCCAGCCACGTCATGACGTTGGATGTCAACGGGCCGGAAATCGCTGAGGCGATCGGCGATTTTTTTGTTCGGGTGGGTGCGGGCGATCGGCTTTCAGTTTAGAGAATCGCGGCTATTTCTCGGGGGGAGTTTTGCCATCTCTTCCCCCGGTTCAATTGACTCCAATTGTTTTTCAAGTAATCCAGCATGACTTCCTTGACGACGGGGACAGTGACGGCATTTCCCAATTGCCGATAGGCGGCAGAATCATCCGGGTGGAGTCGATACCCATCCGGAAATCCTTGCAACCGGGCACACTCTCTGGGGGTGATTCTCCTCGGTTGATTGTTGACGACAATTCCCAATCTGTGCGCGTCGGAACTGGTCAAGGTAATCGAAATACTGTCGGGATCTAAAAATTTGAACACTTCAAAGGACATATTTCCGCAAACCGGGCTGTATTTTCCGCCTTTTTCTTTGAGGTATTTTTTGTCAAGCAAACTATCGATAATCGATGCCAAGTCGGGTTTAAAATAAAAAGTTTTGATTTGTTCTAATGTTAAACTTTTGCCATCTTTGTGGCTCCCAAATGACTTTTTTCTGCGATTGGCAATCAGTAAATTCATGAAGTTTCTTTCGGCTTCGCTGCACTCGCCTTTAATTCCCAAATCCCAGGAGTGAAGGGAATTTCCGCCCCGGAAGTCGATCAGCCTGACACCATTTAACTTTTGCCAGTTGCCCCCGATCGCTTTGCCCAACATTTGGGTAAATTCGGCGGAACAAAAATACTTGCGATCGGCTTCTTCTTCTAAGATATCTTTGACTGTTTTGAACTGGAAATATTGCCGAAAAAGATTACCCTGAATTCCGATTTGTTTGAAAGCGTGAGAATCCGCCGCCCCCTTGTCTGATTGCAAAGTCAAGTTGGGCGTTTGTCCTTTCAATCCGAGCAGATAAATTCGGACTCGATTTTGAGGGACGTTAAAGTTGCTGCTATTTAACAATAAATAACGGACTCCATATCCCAATTCGGATAAAGCCTTGACGATGGTTTGAAAAGTTCTTCCGCCATCGTGACTGGTCAAACCCCGCACATTTTCTAATAAGAAACCTGTCGGATTGTGGGCTTTGATAATTTTCTCAATTTCAAAAAACAACGTCCCGCGAGTGTCGCCAAATCCTTCCTGTTTTCCGGCATAGGAAAAGGGTTGGCAGGGAAATCCGGCCAAAAGAAAGTCGAATTCTGGAATCTGTTGGATGCTTCTAATATCGCCTTGCGGGTTTTCGCCAAAATTCAAATTATATGTCTCGCAAGCTTTGGCATCAATTTCGGAACTGAGGACGCAACGATAATCAATCCCCAACTCCTGACAGGCGGCTTCCAAACCCAGACGCATACCGCCGATTCCGGCAAACAGATCGATAAATTTAATCATTGTTCAAGAACTCCTTAATAAAATTACCAAATCCCTTAAATTCTGATCGACCCGATTCTTTGTTATCTTTAAATATAGTACAATTTAATTGAGTCTGGGAGCGGGTTGAAAATTTTAAAATTATTAATTTTTTTTAATTTTGGTCACCCGATCGCTCAAAATTTGCTAAGATCAGTTCGGATAACTTTGCAGACCACAAGCGACCTCAATCGAATCATGTCCGAACATCAACCGTTGATAGTTATCCAAATTACCGATACCCATTTATTTGCCGATCGCGATCGCGAGATGATGGGGCTCAAAACGGCCCATTCTTTTCGGGCGGTATTGGATCGAATTCGGGAACTGAATCTCGCTCCCGATGTCTTTTTATTGACAGGGGATTTATCCCAGGATGAAACGCCGGAATCCTACGAGTATTTGCAATCTTTGATAACTTCCTTTGATATCCCGACTTATTGGATACCGGGAAATCACGACAATCCGGATGCGATCGTATCTATTTTAACACACAATTCGATCCGATCTGACAAGTCATTCGACCTCGGAAATTGGCATTTTATTTTACTCAACAGCCAATGTCCGGGAAAGGTTTACGGCGACTTGAGTTCCGCTTCTTTACAACAGTTGGAATCCCAGTTGGAACACAACCGCGATCGCCCCACGTTCATCGCTTTACATCATCACCCGATCGCGATCGCATCGGAGTGGATGGACGAAATTAATTTGCGGAATTCCGATGAGTTTTTGGCGATTATCGACCGCCACCCCCAAGTCAAAATCGTGATTTGCGGTCACATCCACCAAGAATTTGAAACCACTCGAAACGGGGTCATATATTTGGGTTGTCCGTCCACCTGCGTCCAATTTAAACCCAGGGCGACAGAATTGACATTTGATGAGACGGCGACACCGGGATTTCGGGTTTTTACGTTGCACGCCGACGGAGAATATACGAGCAAAGTCGAGCGGACAAATTATCAATTGCCGAGGTATCCCAATCCGCGAGAACTTCAGAAGCGGGTTAAAAATATGGCTCATCAATAAATCGTCCGAAGTGATGGTATACTATTCAAGTTTTCGATCGGATATTCGTTCGATACTTATGGAATGGTTGCACACTCTCGAATCGGGATTGTCTGGTGTCGTTTCTTTCGGCAAATTGTTGTTGGAAGCGATTTCAGTGTTTTGCGTTTTATTTGGAGTTGTCAAAACGGGTCAACTCGCACTCAAATTTTCTCAATTCAAATATGATGAATTTCTTTTCATTCAACTGCGGATAAGGTTCGGGGTTTGGCTGGCGTTAGCCCTGGAATTTCAACTGGGTGCCGATATTCTGGCGACTACGATCGCCCCCTCAACGGGAACATTAGTCCGGCTGGGTGCGATCGCGGTGATCCGGACATTATTAAACTATTTCTTGAATCAAGAACTTGAAAGAGAGTTTGAAATGAGAAAGAAGAAGGGCGACGAACACGAGTTGCCTTCGGTCGGAGAATAAAAGCTTTTGATGCAGTTTATATTTGAGAAATATAGCAGTTGTCTATCTGCTGCCATATGGTTCGATCCCCCTGGGACTTCGAGTCAACTGGTGTTGAAAAGTGCCGTAAATTAAAAATTTGATCATGTCAGAACCGATAATTTTATGTCTTCCGGATGCGACAGCGACTCAAAGCCTCGGGATTCATTTGGGGCGATCGCTTCCCCCGAATAGCGTCGTCCTCTTAGAGGGAAATTTGGGGACGGGTAAAACAACTTTGGTTCAGGGAATCGGCAGGGGACTCGATATTTCTGAATCGGTGGATAGCCCGACTTTTACCTTAATTAATGAGTATACGAGCGGACGGCTGCCGCTGTATCATTTGGATTTGTATCGCCTCGGCGGGGCGGAAATTGAGGGGTTGAATGTCGAGTTGTATTGGGAGGGGTTGGAAGTGGAACCGGGGATCGTGGCGATCGAGTGGGCGGAACGTCTTCCCTACCGTCCCGAGGACTATTTGCAGGTGAGTTTGAGTCACACGGAAGCGGGCGATCGCCAAGTTAAATTGATTCCTTTTGGGGGGTTTAATCTTGATTTGGAGAGGATAATCAACCACAGAGGCACAGAGGACACAGAGGATCAAAGCAAAACCCTCCCCTGATTGAGGAGAGGGTTGAAATCACGAATTGGAAACTATCAAGATACGCCAGAAATCAGGCGTTTTGTTTCGGATTCTCCCGCTTTAGTCAACTGTCGCCGCAGTTGCAATGTCAGCAGTGTCAGGCAAGTCCACTGAAGGGCGATCGCGCTCAAAAAGTAAAATGCTGGCGCGTATTCGGCACCTAAAATTGGCAGGGATGTCAACAAAAACAGGAGGGGATAGGATTCGGGTTGCATTTGCAAAATTCCCAGGCATAGCGGGGGAAGAATCAGGATGGCTGCGATGATTCCCGCAGCCCAAACTTGGGGTTTTCTCATTTGTTTCATGAGTACAATCTGGGCGATCGCGGCACAGATGAGGATCAATCCTGCCAGGAGAACCACGGCTAAAAAGCCTTGCCAATGTTCGTAGTGATTATAGTCCGGTTCGTACAGGTGGGCGCCGATCAGCCAGGGAGTCCACATCGCGACTGTCATGGCGACATTGACGGACATTGCCAAAACTGCGGGGCTTTTTTCTCCCCACAGTAAATCTGTTAATAACTGGCGATTTTTGATGTTCTTGCGGGTGGATTCCCGGCGGTATCGCGCCCAATCTTGGAGGGGTTGTCGCTGGGAGGATAAAGCCGCGATCGCCAACAGCAGGCAGAATGGAATCAAACCGAACAGGAAAAATTCTCCCAGGTTTTGCAGGGCATAGGAACGGACAGGAAAGACGAAGCCGAGCAAAAATAAGTTCAATCCGAATACTGCGAAATAACTCTGTTTTTTGCTGAGTAATGTCGTCCCCGGATCGCGGAAGCGACGGTTCAAGACTTGCCAGGTTCCCGCCATGAGTGTTGCCAAACTCAGCCCCATGAAACAGTACCAAGTTGCCATGCTGTAGCTGACGGGAATGTTGAACCATTTAACCCACAAATCCCAGCGATCGTTGAAGGTTTGCCAAGCGTCCGGTTGGGCGATCGCCAATCGTGCGACATTGAAGATCAAATGTAAGAATTGCAAAGACGGAATGACAGCCACAGAAGCCAGCAGGGTTCCCAACCAAGCCGCCGAAAATCCCATCAGCGGGAAGAGTAGGGAGAGGCTAAATAAACTCAGGGTGACGATCGCAAATACCCCGTTTTGCAATAGAACCAACTGCAGGGGAATATCAGCCGCGATCGCCGTCCAAAATTGCAGGGGCAAAGCCAGGGCCAATCCGAGATACAATAAAATCGGAACGCCCAACACTTTTCCGATTAAAATATCCCGCCCGGACTGGGGACTGAGGCGGATAAAATTCAGGGTCCCCCGCCGTTCCTCCGTGGCGAGATCCTGAATCAACATATAGACACCCCCCAACATCAATGCCAGGGGTAAAATCCAATTCAGAGTCAGAAAAATATCATTCCACCACTTCATCCAGTCGATGACAACCGGAAGTTCGCCCCTCGGACTCAACATATACTGTCCGTAGGGGTGTTTTTCGGTGGGAAGTTGGGCGTAAAAGAAAAACATCAACAACCCCTGTGCCAGAATCGAAACGGTGGCGACGAGGGTGACGGTGCGCGACTTGAGGCGCCCTTTCAATTCTCGGATAAACTGGGGATTCCAGTTTCCGAAAGTTTCGATAACGTCGATTTTCATGATTTCTCCAAGGTGAAAGATAGATCGGAATTGTCAGGCAGGCGGGGACGCACTGCCCCTACAGAATGGGCAGGCAGGCGGGGACGCACTGCCCCTACAGAATG
>NZ_JAYFER010000635.1:0-25603 GCF_055795065.1 Lyngbya sp. CCY1209 | reverse complement strand
GCATATTCCCACTCAGCTTCACTGGGCAATCGGTAGGGTTTGCCGATTTTTTTCGAGAGGCGGGCGCACCACTCAACAGCATCATACCATGAAACTTGTTCAACGGGAAGATTTAAGCCTTTAAATCTTGAGGGGTCGGGTTTGAGGTCCCGTCGGAGTTTTGGGAAGCCTGCCACTTGTCGCCATTGTTCCTGGGTGACGGGATATTTCCCCATCAGGAAAGGTTGCACCGTGACTCGATGTTGGGGTTTTTCCCTATCATACACTTCATTACTCGGTGAACCCATGAGAAAGGTTCCTCCCGGAATTAATACCATTTCCAGGGTGACTCCATTCCCCAAATCTTCGATAATACATTCGGCTTGTCCGCGACGGCGACTGATTTCTCGCCCCCTTTCATTGACTGTGAAAATATCAAATTCAAAGGTATTATTTTTAGGTTTGGCGGGAATCTGGATTGGGGGTGAAGGTGGAACTGTACCCGACGAAGGTTGTAAATCTGCCCAAACTTCCGCCACGGACTGATAGCGTTTTTTATAGGTTTCTACCAAACGGTCTAAGACTTGGCTGAATTGATTGCCAACAGGATTTCCATTCAAATAGTCTCGCCAAACCCATTCCGCTTCTAGGGGGTCATATAAATCACTCGGGTTCGTTTGGGTCAACAAATGCAAGCAGGTCACGCCCAAACTATATAAATCGCTGCCATATTTAGGTTTTCCCATCGCCTGTTCCGGGGCGCAGTATTCAGCCGAACCGATAACCGTTCCGGTGACACTGAGGGACGTGCGCGGCACCTGTTTGGCCGCACCAAAATCCACCAAAACCAATTTTTTATCGCTTTTGCGTCTGATGATATTTTCCGGTTTGATGTCCCGGTGAATAACTTTGTGGCGGTGGACGAAATCTAAAACCGTCAATACATCCTGCAAGAGTGACCGAATTTGCTTTTCGGTAAACGCGCCATTATTTTCCAATTCTTGTTGCAGGGTTTCCCCGTCGATAAATTCCTGGACTAAATATTGCCGGTTATCAGCCGTGAAATAGGCTAAAAGTTCGGGGATTTGGGGATGTTTGCCCAGTTCTTCCAGACGTTGCGCCTCCTGGTCAAATAGTTCGGCGGCTTTTTGTAGGGTAGCCGTTCCCTGCGCCTGGGGGAGAAACTGCTTGATGACGCAGGGAGGTTTGGAAGGTTTGAACTCATCGACGGCGAGGAAGGTGCGTCCGAAGCCACCCTGTCCGAGGATGCGTTTGGCCCGGTAGCGTTCGGCGAGTTGTAGTTTGCCCCCACATTTCTGGCAAAACTGGCAACCGTCGGGGTTGCGGTGGAGACAGTCGGGGTTGAGACACTGACTCATGATTCGGGATGGATGCTGATACCTGATTTTATTCTATGGCAAAATCGGGTAATTTTGACAAAAAAATCCTCTGTGTCCTCTGTGCCTCTGTGGTTTTTAAAATCAAACCGCCTGAGAATCAGTCCTCCTGTCTGTCGAGGGAAAATGAAACAGCCCCGCCCAGTATTAAGAGCCGCAGGGAGACATTAACCGGACGATTTTTTAGAGTTTTTTACGCATCATTTTGTGGGGAATATCGGCTTCCATAAATTCTTCCCCAATGACATTATATCCCAACTTTTGATAGAATGGAATAGCCGCAACTTGAGCATTAAACCAGATGGATGAAAGTCCGTTCTGTCGGGCAACTTGTTCCAGGGCAACCATCAGTTGAGAGCCGATCTTTTGACCTCGATATTCTTTGAGGACGGCGAGTCGCCCGATTTTGCCATTTTTCTCGATATCGATGCGGCCCGTCCCCACAGGTTTGTCATCTTTTAACGCGAGGACGTGGAGACAAGAATGGTCGCGATCGTCGAGTTCGAGGTGGGGCGGAACTGACTGTTCTCGGATGAAGACGGCTTCTCGAACCGAGCGAATTTCCGGGAGTTTGGCGGCGAAGGATGTCGTGATAATTTCCATCGGTAATTGAACCACTCCAGACACGGAGGACACGGAGGCATTTTTGATAAATATAAAGCGCGATCGCTCATTTTTTCCAAGGCAATTTCGTCCCCATTTCGGTGAGGGCAGACCAACACAAATACAAAATTAACACGGCTACAGCGATCGCGAAAGGAATCCAATCGTCCGGCATCACACCATCCCAAATTCTCAATTCCCAATTTTACCATCTGTTGTGGCGCTTTAGCGCCTCAGAAGGGCAGAAGCCCAACAACGGGATTTTAGGAAATAAATTCGGAAAAATGATTAATTTTTAGCCCCGCCCGCAATTTGTCACCCTTTCATATTAAAATAGAAGACTGGACAAGCTCACCCCCGATTGACGACTCACATTTATGTCTTACTATATTTCTCCCCGCTTTCTCGATAAAGTATCCGTCCACATCACCAAAAACTTTCTGAAACTGCCCCACATCAAAGTCCCCCTAATTTTGGGAATCCACGGACGCAAGGGGGAGGGCAAAACCTTTCAGTGCGAACTGATATTCGAGAAAATGGGAATCGAGCCCGTCACGATTTCCGGGGGGGAATTGGAAAGTCCCGACGCCGGGGACCCCTCGCGACTGCTGCGACTGCGGTATCGGGAGGCGGCGGAACAGGTGCGGGTTCGCGGCCAGATGTGCGCCGTATTTATCAACGATTTCGACGCCGGCGCCGGACGCTTCGACTCCGGGACTCAATACACGGTAAACACCCAGTTGGTGAACGCCACACTGATGAATATTGCCGACAATCCCACCAACGTGCAACTGCCGGGAAGCTACGACGAGACACCGCTGCAACGGATTCCGATTATCGTCACCGGAAATGATTTTTCCACCCTTTACGCGCCGCTGATTCGGGACGGACGGATGGAGAAATTTTACTGGGAACCGATTCGGGAAGATCGGATCGCGATCGTGCGGGGAATTTTCCCAGAGGACGAACTTTCTCAAGGAGATATCGTCAAATTGGTGGATAAGTTTCCGCAACAGGCGATCGACTTTTTCAGCGCGCTGCGATCGCGCATTTACGACGAACAAATCCGAGGTTTTATTCACACCCTCGGACTCGATGGAGTCTCGCGACGGGTCGTCAACAGTGCGGACAAACCCCCGGAATTTAAAAAACCCGATTTCAGTTTATCTCATTTGCTGGAATCCGGACGCGCAATGGTGGCGGAACAGAAGCGAATTCAGGAATTGCGACTGGTGGAAGAATATAACCAATTCCGCACCTTGAATACCCAACCCAGCAACCGCAACCCCCAACCAAGTAACCAACCCCACCTCCCCTATAATCCAGTCATGCCACCCCACAGTATCGGGGATTCCGGGCCGTCCGTTTTCCAGGGAGACAGTCAGAGTTCGACCACTTTCAGCCACGGCCACGCGGTCAGTACCGAGCTGAGTTTAGACATATTTGAACAAGTCGAAAAATTGCTTTCGGGGGGTTACGAAATCGGTTTAGAATATGCCGATCGCCGCCGTTTTAAAACCGGTTCTTGGAAGAGTTTCGCCCGCATTGACAACGAAAAAGAAGCGATCGCGGCGGTGGAAGATTGCCTGAAGCAGCACCCAAATGATTACGTCCGCCTGTTGGGAATTGACCCGAAAGTGCGGCGGCGGGTGGTGGAAACGATCATCCACCGACCCGAAAGTTGATAGAGCGCTGAAGCGAGGGTGTAGGGAGAGAAAAGAAGTGATAAAAAAGAAGTGAGAAAAGGTAAATTCCGCTCCCTCCTCACTTCTCACTTCTCAGAGCAAGTATCGAATGGGTAACACAGACATCCGGCCTGCATTGAACAACAAAAATCGTTGTTATAAAAACGATTGTTGCGGACATGATATAGCAACGATCGCTTAGGAATCGTGATTTTTAAATACTTTTATTCCAAAACTCTAACCCCGTTAAAATAACATCTTCTAGCCACGGTTGAAAACGCCGAACTAACATCTCTTCTGTATCTGCATAGGAAAATTGAAACGGAGAATCGATTAGAGGTTGAATGTCGCTAATATTGCGATCGCCTTCCTCAGCATTATCTCGATAAACCGGGTTTCCAGATCAAAATTAAGTTGAGAAACCCGGTTTCTTACACTTACAAACTCACCGCCAGCGACTTCGGCATCAACCGATCCAAAATCTGCTTCAAAACCATCGCCGTCCACTCGATATCCGCCTCGGTAGTATCCCGCCCCAAGGTGAGACGGATGCCACCCAACGCCTCGCGATCGCCGTATCCCATCGCCAACAAAATCGGGCTGGGGCTGAGTTTGCCACTGTGACAAGCCGAGCCCGCACTGATGCCAATTCCGGCCAAATTCAACTGTCGGACGACGGTTTTTCCGGTGATTCCCGTTTCGCCCGCCGGGGGCACCAGACAAAAGCTGACGTGGTGGGGGAGTCGGTGCAAACGATCGCCCGTCGGGTACAAATAGGGCAGGTCCGCCAACCGATCAAAAAGGCGATCGCGCAATTCGATCAGTCGTGGCGTTTCCGTTTTCAACTCCCGACTCGCCCATTCCGCCGCCGAGCCAAAACCCGCGATCGCCGGCACCGCCTGAGTCCCCGACCGCAGCTTCATCTCCTGGCCGCCGCCCCCCAGCAGGGGCACCAACTCCACCCCCGGACGGACGTACAACGCCCCCACACCCTGGGGTCCGTAAATTTTATGGCTGGAAAGGGACAGCAGATCCACCGGCAGTTTTTCCACGTCGATCGCCAACCGCCCCGCCACCTGCACCGCATCCGTGTGGAACAAAACGCCCTGCGATCGGCAGATTTTCCCCAACGCCTCCACGGGTTGCAACGTCCCCACCTCACTTTGGCCGTAAATCACCGAAACCAGTACCGTATTCGGTTGTAACGCCGCCTGCAAGTCCAGGGGGTGCACCCGTCCCTGGCGATCGACGGGCAAACGAGTGACGGACCATCCCTGTTGTTCTAATAACCTGACGGGTTCGGCGATCGCGGAATGTTCCACGCCGGAAATAATCAGATGTTGGGGCGTGTCATACCGGCGGGTGATACCAAAAATCGCCAAATTATCCGCCTCCGTCCCCCCGGAGGTAAAAACGATCCCGTCGGGTGGGGCGTTGATCAGATGGGCGATCTGTGTTCGGGCCAACTCCAACGCGGTGGCAGACCTTTGGCCCCATTCATGTAAGCTGGAAGGGTTCCCCCAAGTTTGGGTCAAAACCGCCTGCATGGCCGCGATCGCTTCCGGGCGGGGGGGAGTCGTCGCACTGTAGTCCAGGTAAATTTGCATCCGTTTAATATCCTCAATGGTTAACTGTAAAACTTATCGGTGATTTCGGGAACATTGACGGACCCAAGTTCTTCTCATTCCCCAAATCGGTCGTCAATCTCCCGGTTTACAAACGTTGTAGTCTTCGTGGGAGAGTACCTTTTGGGGAACCAAGAAATTTCCGCTATCCTGACAGAGCATCCGATAGTTGCGGGTGACGGGAATGCTGATCACAAAACGGTTGTGTCGCAGCCGCTTCCCGCCGAACTCGCGATAGTTTTTGCTGGTTCTCAAGCCGTCGATAATCGCCCGGGCCTTGATCACCACATAGTCCGGCAATCCCCTCAGATCGATGATATCTTGGGAGAACGATGCCTCCCACTCCAATTTTTTGTTGCGTTTTTCCTCCAACTCCTGATGTTCCTGTTCCTGAATCATGCGCTCTTGTTCGCATCGATGGCAGGTGCGACCGTAACCTTTATGGCCACAGGGAAAAGTCCTTTTTCTTTTTGGCATAACACGGTGTGAGGGTTGAAACTAACCCACGTCCCCGACTGCGAACCGCACCGGAGGCGCTTACCGACGCTCAAGCCGTCGGATCTCATGCAAAATCGATGGTTTCACATTCACTCGGTTCGGCTTGACGTTCTTATTAATAGATTACCTGTATGAGCGGGGATCTCTCAAATTGGGGCGTGGGGTCCGGCTTCCGGTCGTCCCCCTGCCCCCCGGCCCCCCTGCTTGTTTCTGACCCAAATCTGGGAATCCTAGATCAATTGAGTTTAAGGGATCAACCGTGCGTTTGCCTGTATCGATACGGCGGCATTCGACTTGGGTTGTGTTGCTACTCCTCAACTCGTGTGCCTGTAACCCAGATGCGATCGAATCTTCCGAGACGTCCCCGAAACCCCTGCTCGAACCCCTCCCGCAGGATTCCCAGGTTCAGGCGTATTTCAACCACTCGGAAGCCTCGGTCTATACCGAACCTTACCGCCTGCAGACTCGGCTGGGGGACGATCTCGAACAGATTATCGTGGATACCATCGAGAGTGCCTCTTCGACGGTGGATGTGGCGGTTCAGGAGTTGCGTCTCCCCAAAATTGCGGCAGCGTTGGTGAAGCAGCACCGACGGGGAGTCAGAGTCCGGGTGATTATTGAAAATACCTACAGCCGCCCCTGGAGTGAAGTGAGTGCGGCGGAAATTGCCAAATTTACGGAGCGGGAATTGGGGCATTACAACGAGTTTCTGCAATTGGCGGATTTGAACGGAGACGGCGAACTGCAACGGGATGAAATCAATCAAAGGGATGCTTTGGTGATGCTTGCCAACGCGAATGTTCCTTTGATTGACGATACTGCCGACGGCTCGAAGGGGAGCGGTTTGATGCATCACAAGTTTTTGGTTGCGGACGGAAAAACGGTGATCGTGGCTTCGGCGAATTTTACCACCAGCGGCATTCACGGGGATTTTTGTTGTGATGAAAGTCGGGGAAATGCCAACAATTTATTAGTATTGGAAAGTTCAAAGTTAGCGGATATTTTTACCCGCGAATTTGAGATTATGTGGGGGGACGGGCCGGGGGGGAAGACGGACAGTCTGTTTGGCATCAACAAACCGATTCGCGGCCCGGAACAGATGTCGGTGGGTGGGGGAACGATCGCGGTACAGTTCGCCCCCCTTTCCGAAACTCAGCCTTGGCAAAATAGCGTCAACGGCGCGATCGCACAAACCTTAGAAAAAGCCAACAAAACCGTCGATTTAGCTTTATTTGTCTTCTCATCTCAGGATTTGGTAAATACCCTGGAATCCGCCCAAACGAGGGGGGTCGGCCTGCGGGGGCTGATCGACCCCAGTTTCGCCTATCGCTCCTATAGCGAAGGGTTAGATATGATGGGAATTGCGATGGGAAATAACTGCAAATATGAAGTGGGAAATAACCCCTGGAAACAACCCCTTTCGACCGTCGGCGTTCCCAATTTACCGGAGGGCGATCGCCTCCATCACAAGTTCGGTTTGATCGATAATCAAATCGTGATTACCGGTTCCCACAACTGGACGGAAGCCGCCAATACGACCAACGACGAAACGATGCTGATCGTTCGGAATCCGACGGTTGCAGCCCACTTCCAGCGGGAATTTGAGCGATTATATGGAAATGCGACGTTGGGAATTCCGCCGTGGATATTGGAACGAGTGGAGGCGGAAAAAGCGAAGTGCGACGGCGCGATCGCCACCCCGTTTCAACCCACCGGAAAGCCGGTCAATTTGAACACCGCCTCCCAGGAGGAATTGGAAACCCTCCCCGGTGTCGGGCCGGTCTTGGCAGAGCGGATAATAGAAGCCCGAGAAAAGCAGCCCTTCGTCAGTTTGGAAGATGTCGATCGCGTCTCCGGTATCGGCCCGAAAACCTTGGAAAAATGGCGCGATCGGGTGATATGGTAAGTCCGCAGATTACGCAGATTTTCGCAGATTTAATTCAAGTCAAATATGATTTGGGGCTTTTAATTGTTAATTATTAATGGTTAATTATTAATGATTAATTGTTTCCCAAACTGCCGCCACCAGGGATAATGCCACCACCGGCGCCGTCACCGATCGCAAAATTCGGCTTCCCAAAGAAACAGGTTGAAATCCGGTATTGACGGCTATTTCGATTTCTTTGGGTGTCCATCCCCCCTCCGGCCCGATCGCCAAAATGAGGTGAGTTGCACCGTCGAGTTGAGATGCTCGCAAACAGGTGAGGAGGTGGGGAGATTCGCCCCGGGCGATACAGAGATATCGATCTGCCTGGGAATCGAAAGAGTTCAACGCTTCCCCCCAAGGGAGGGGATCGGCAATTTCCGGGACGATCTGGCGTTCCGAGAGTTCCGCCGCCTCTGTCGCGATGCGCCGCCACCGGGTCAGTTTTTGGGGACTCGGTTTGAGCAGGGTGCGATCGCTGAGGACGGGGACAAATCGCGTCACGCCCAATTCGGTGGTGCCGCGGACGATCTCCTCAAAACCGCCGCCCTTGGGGAGGGCCGCGCAGAGGGTGACGGAGACGGGCAATTCCGTATCCGCCGCGATCGCTTCGAGTACGGTGGCATTCGGGCCGTCGAGCCATTGCGTCAGCCACCATCCCCCCTTGCCGTCGATAATAATAAAGCGATCGCCCCGTCGCAGGCGCAACACCCGACCCAAATAATGCTGCTGTTCGGCACTCAGGTCAACCTGTCGGCCTTGCAGTTGATGGGGAGCGATCGCGATCCGCTGAAGTTGCACCATTTCGGTAAAGCACGCAGATTTGAGGTGAGTCAAACGACCCCAAATCGAGGACGAATCATCGGCCGAACTTACTGTTCGGCGCGGGCTCGGGCGAGATATTCCTCGATCGCCTGGGTGGCAATTTCCACGATCGGTTTGCTCTGACGTTTGGACTCATCTTTCAGTTGGGTGTAGATCTCGTGCCGGACGCTGACCCGGTGCCGGATCTTGTTGGGATCGACTGCAGCCTCCGATGAAGCTGCTGCATTCGAGGTCGTTTCAGGAGAGGATTGAACGGCGATTTCTTGCGTCTCAATGTTCATCGAGGAAGTTACAGAGTAGTTGGATACAAACTCGCGGATGGAGTCAAAACCGACGCGGTGGCAAAAGTCGCCGAAACTCTCCCCGGGTTGCCGATTCTGTTTGAAGCCAATAAAAATCGGCTCCAGAACGGCTTCCAAGTCGTTGAGAGCCAGACGATCCATAAAAGGTTGTGCCAACCGCGTCTGGTCTGGAGAGCCTCCCAGCCAAACCTGATAGGTGTCGGGAGCGCTTCCGACGAAACCCAGTTCCGCCATGTAGGGTCTGGCACATCCATTGGGGCATCCCGTCATCCGCACGACGAAATGCTCCTGTTCCAGTCCTACCTTGTCCAACAATACCCGAATCTGGTCCAGGATACTAGGGATGATCCGTTCGGATTCTGTAATTGCCAGTCCGCAAGTCGGCAAAGCGGGGCAGGCCATCGCATAGCGGACCAGCGGATCGATTTCGGTTTCCCGCAAAATGCCGTGCTGTTTGAGGGTGCGATCGATCGCCTCCCGGTGCTGCGGTTCGATTTTGTACAGAATGATATTGTGGTTGCCCGTCAGCAACATCGGAATTTGGAACTGGGTGACAATTTCCTTCAAAGCGCTCTTGAGGCGGAAATTCCCCTCGTCCTTCACCCGGCCGTTGTCCACCGAGATCCCCAAAAATAACTGGCCGTCCCCCTGTTCGTGCCATCCCAGATAATCTTTATATTTCCATTCGGGCAGAGGTTTGAACGGTTCCAGGGATTTGCCGAAATATTCCTCCACCTGGGCGCGGAATTTCTCCACCCCCCAATCTTCGATCAGGTATTTCATCCGGGCGTGACGGCGGTTTTGGCGATCGCCGTAGTCCCGCTGGGTGGCTACGATCGCCTTCATCAGGTCGTAAATATCCTCCCGCGCCACATAACCAATTTCCTTGGCAATACAGGGGAACGTCTCCTCTTTGCGGTGGGTGCGCCCCATGCCGCCCCCGGCGAGGATGTTGAAACCCTGCAGTTCCCCCGCCCCGTCCGTGATCACGATCAAACCCACGTCCTGGGTGTAGATATCGACGGAGTTATCCCCCGGCACCGTCACCGCGCATTTGAACTTGCGGGGCATATAATGTTCGCCATAGATCGGTTCTTCCCCCTCGTGGAAAACCGTGCCGTTGCCGTTACGCTGCCGGGCGGCTTTCACCTCCGGGTCTTCCTCGGCGCTGACGAATTTTTCCCCGTCGAGCCAAATTTCATAATAGGCACCCGTCTGGGGCGTGAGCAGGTCGGCAATATAATTGGCGTAGGTGCTGGCATATTGGTACTCCGGGCGATCGCAGTAGGGCGCCGGCGGGGCCATCACGTTGCGGTTGAGATCCCCACAAGCCCCCAGGGTCGATCCCATGCTCTTGATAATGTCCGAGAGCACCGCTTTCAGGTTCCGCTTCAAAATGCCGTGCAGTTGGAACCCCTGGCGGGTGGTCGCCCGCAGCGTCCCGTTGCCGTACTCGTCCGCGAGGCGATCGAGGGTCAGGTACAATTGTGGCGGAATCAACCCCCCCGGACTGCGGGTCCGCAGCATGAACTGATAATCTTTCTCCTGTCCCTTCACCCGGTTGTCCCGATTGTCCTGCTGGTAGGAACCGTGAAATTTGAGGATCTGAACCGCATCTTCGGTCAAATAGTTGCGATCGTTGAGCAATTCGGTGGCTAAGGGTTCGCGCAGATAGTTGCTGCGTTCCTTAATCCCTTCAAGTTTGGAGGGCTTCTCAACCCGAGATTTTGAAAATGTGGAGCTTGTCATAGGATCGTGCAGTGCCAGTCAAAACAAAAAAACACGCCCGGTTGAACCTGGTTTAGCCTAAATTCCAAACCGCACCCAACCCAGCTTCGTATAAACACCGGTAATTCGGTCGGGATTCCGTGATTTACGATCATCCTAACATGATTATCCCGGAGAGTGTCCCCCGTTGTCATGGGGTTCCAGTTTAAGTGAAAATAAAGGATGGAATATTAACAAAACTTAAAAAGATGGCAGATTCCCTGATGTACCAAGAAGATCACTTCGTCGTATTGGAGTCAAATCAACCCGAGCAGTTTCTGAGTGCGGGAGAACTGCTCGAAAAATTACAGACAATTTTGGCAAGCCGACAGGACGATCTCCCCCGAGATCTGCAAAAATTTGCCACCTCCGCCCAACAGGCCAAATACTTGCTCGACACCTGCTGCGACTTCGACCTCGGCCCGGGAGAGTACCTGCAATGGTATGCCGTGCGGTTGGAAAAGAATTGACAATCAATTATCCCGACTGATCCCCCGCAAAATCTGCGAAAATCTGCGAAATCTGCGGATAAAATCGCCAATTGACAATCAATGATTGACAAATGACAATCAATTCTCCAGTCCCGACTCCCGACTCCCGACTCCCTCTTCTTTTTCGGCGATCATCATGAGATCAACACAATCGGCCTCCGGCTGTTCGATTTGAACCCGAATGTTGGGGCCAAAGAATTTGGCGAGCTTGTCGCGCTTTTCTTCCCAGACAGACAGGGGGACAAAGGGGGAGTAGAATTCTAAAATCAACCCATAGGCGCCCTCAACAGCAGTTTCCCGCAGCCCTTGCAATTGGGGGTGATCTTCGTCGGTTCTCCCCAATTGCAGGCGTTCCAGGGCATCGATCAGGTGGGCCGACTGGCCGTAGCGGTAGCGGGTGACATCCTTGCGAACCTGATTTTGGGTGGGTGTCGCCTGCTGTTCCCGGAGGGCGAGGACTTCCGGGGAAGTGGGTTCGGAAAAGGGGGTGGGTTCGAGTTCGGCGGCTTTGAGGGCGAGTCCGCCGAGTAACAGGGGGATGCCGTAAAAGAATCCCGCCAAGTTCAAAGTGGCGTAGTCGGCGAAGTACGCCCAGAATCCGACGATGGTCAGCAGCCCACCCAGAACCAAGCCCAGTTGAGCCAGAGAAATTTGACGTAACATAAGATCAGTTGAGTTTGAATCGTCCGTACCGGATGATTTGAGGATTGATTCTACTTATCTTATCGGAATTTGGGCGATCGACAGGTGCGGTGGGAATTGTTAAAGACTCGGTGAGTGCGGTTTCGGACAAACGGTGCGACCTGAGTTAAGCTTTGGATGGGTCTGGCATCCCCCGGTTATCCGCACCAATGATAACTCAGATGGGCCGGTCGGGCTGTCGGTCGAAGTCGCACTCACAACTTTAGATTGTCTGTATGCTGTTGGAAGCAGCTTTTGCGATGTATCCCTCCCTGTCGCCAACCCGATCTGTAAATTATGACCCACGACGAAGATCCGTTGACCGCCGATCTGAAACGGAAAATTTTTGAACAGATTAAATCTCTCCAACAGGAAGATGAGCGACTTTACAATATTTTAGCCGTCGATGTTTGGGCGCTGGCCAAAACGATGGACGAGTTCGAGCCCGGGTTTTGGACGGCGTTTATGAAAAATCGCGAGAAAGCCTTGAAGCGGTTTTTGGCGGAGGCGAGTCAACAGGATGCTCCGAACCACAAAAAGCCTCCGTTTCTGGATTGAGGGATGGTGTTAAAATCTGAAGTGCCGCTGGGTCAGTCTGCACCCCGGATCTCGACCATGAAATGAATAGAGGGATGATTCGATGGACGCACAAATTATCCGAGAGCGGGTTGCCGTAATTGAAAGCAAACGGGATGCTCTGGTGCAATTGCTGGAGAAGCCGGATTTGGGGCCTTTGAGAATTGATGTGAACCAGGCTTTGGAGGAAATGGACGACTTGCTCGACGAGTTCAAGCGCACGTTTCCCGACTCGGAAAATCAGTGAGGTTGCCACGATTTCGCCGTTCTACGGCGGAAATTTGAGATAAAATACCATCTGCGGCGGCAATTTACCCATTGCCGCCGCTGTTTTATCGGCTCATCAACTCCTGCAGGGGCCGGCTCATCCAGTTGAAGGCGACCCGCATCTGATGCTCCGGGGTGGGGAGTCGGTAGAGGTAGATGAGGCGGCGAGCCAGGTGGGCCAACTGGCCGTCGAGTTGGAGGCCCAAACCGGCGAGGGTGGCGGTATCTTTCCCCAAGGTCATCATTTCCCCCAATCCCTGATAGCGGAAGGGGAGCAGGGGGCGTCCGGTGAGGGAGGCCCAGAGGTTCCAGCCGGCGTAGTCGGCCTGTTGAAAGGCGGCTTGGGCGGTGGCGGGGATTTTTTGGCCGTCGGCGTCGTGGCACTCGGCGAGATCGCCGAGGGCGAAGATTTCGGGGCGGTCTACCACTTGCAGGGTGGGGGTGGTGACGAGTTGATGTTGGGCATTCTGCTTCAGGGGGAGCGATCGCACCAAAGGAATGGTTCGGGTTCCCACGGTCCACAGGACGATATCCACGGGCAGCACGTCCACCTGGCCGCGATATTCGAGGGCGATGGTTTCGGCGTCCACGGATTGGACGGTGGTTTCGAGATCGAGCCAAACCTGCCGTTCGGAAAGAGCCTGTCGGGCAACTTTCCGGTTGAAGTCGGGGGAGGACTTGAGAATTTCTTCCCCCCGCTCCACGAGCCGCAGCCGGCCCCGCTCTCCGAGGCGTTCGGCTAACTTGCAGGCGAGTTCGACGCCGCTGTAACCGCCGCCGACGATCGCAACCCGAATCCGCTCGGCATCGGAGGCTTCCAGGAGTCGCAGGCGTTCTTCAAGGCGGTAGGCGTCGGCGACGGTGCGGAAGGGGATGGCCTGTTCTTTGGCTCCCGGCACGCCGTCGAGGGGCGTTTCCCCGCCCAGGGCTAAGACGAGGCGATCGTAGTCCAAAAACCTGCCGTTGTGCAATTGTACCTGGTGGGCGGTGA
This sequence comes from Lyngbya sp. CCY1209, assembly GCF_055795065.1. Lineage (NCBI taxonomy): Bacteria > Bacillati > Cyanobacteriota > Cyanophyceae > Oscillatoriales > Microcoleaceae > Lyngbya > Lyngbya sp. CCY1209. The sequence continues at coordinate 11,992 of NZ_JAYFER010000635.1, read as the reverse complement.
GGTCAATGTCAGCCACGGCCCCCTGCACGAAGCGGATAGAAGTCCCTTTCAAGAGTTGTTCAAAGGGCGGGGCAATTTCCCAGGCTTGCAGTTCCCCGGTGAGGAGTTCGTACAGCAGCGGCGAAAAGACGAAGCGATCGTGGCGATCGACCAAGGTGATTTCCGGCACTTCTGCGGGTAGCCAGGGGAGCTGGGTTAAACGGAGGGCGGTGTAGAGTCCGCCGAAGCCTCCGCCGAGAATACAGATGCGGGTCGGTTGTTCGGTCATGGGATGGGTCGGTCGATCTGAGCTGGGCGATGTTCTATCTAGGATAGCAACGGAATCGGGAGTCGGGGCGATCGCGGGTCGAATTGGAGCCGCCTGTGGGAAATTGAAACTTCCCCGATCCGATAAGATAGCCTAAGTTGAATTGGATTGATTGTCCCTAAGGGCCCCACCTATGACTGCAGAAGCTGCGATCGCCGAGATCGCGATCAAACAAAATTTGGAGCAATTTCTCCTCGTCCTGCTGGTGTCCCTCAGCGTCGCCACCCTCTCCCGCCTGTTCGCCTGGTTTCGGCGCATTCCCTTCACCCTGCTGCTGGTGATTGTGGGATTGATTTTGGCGATCGAGGATATCCGCCTGGTGAACCTGTCGCCGGAACTGATTCTGGAGATTTTCCTGCCCCCGCTGCTGTTTGAAGCCGCCTGGAACATGAATTGGCGGGATCTCAAGCGGGATCTGGTTCCGGTCTGTTTATACGCGATCGCGGGGGTGATTATTTCCGTGGTGGGGATCGCCCTGGGGTTGAATTGGCTGGCGGGAATCCCGATCGCGATCGCCCTGTTGGTGGGGGCCAGCCTCGCCGCCACGGACCCGATCTCGGTGGTGGCGTTATTCAAAGAATTGGGGGCCGGACGGCGCCTGCGAACCCTGATGGAGGGGGAAAGCCTGTTCAACGACGGGGTGGCGGTGGTCGCCTTCAGCCTGCTGGTGGGTTTGCCGATGGGGACAACGGAATTTTCCGTCCCCCAAACTGTGCTGAAGTTCTTCGCGTTCGTGGGAATCGGTGTCGGCGTCGGCAGTTTGATCGGCTTCGGGATCTCCTATCTCACCCAACGCTTTGATTCTCCCCTGGTGGAACAATCCCTGACCCTGGTTTCGGCCTACGGGACCTATGTGATGACGGAGAATTTGGGGGGCTCCGGCGTCATCGGCGTGGTGACGGTGGGGTTGATTCTGGGAAATTTCGGGTCCCGGATCGGCATGAACCCCCGCACCCGGCTGATCGTCAGCGAGTTTTGGGAGTTTCTGGCGTTTTTCGTCAATTCGATCGTGTTCCTGCTGATCGGCGATCAGATCCAGTTTTCCAGTTTGGGGGAAAATATCGAACCGATCGCGGTTTGTATCGGCGCGGTACTCCTGACGCGGGCGATCGCGACTTTTGGCCTGAGTGCGTTGAGTAACGGCGTGGCGCGATCGAATATCGGCTGGCGCGATCAGATGGTCCTCTGGTGGGGCGGGTTGCGCGGTTCCGTGTCCATCGCCCTGGTTTTGAGTGTCCCCGCCGCGTTGCCGGGACGGGATGAAATGATCGCCACGGTGTTCGGTGCGATGTTATTTACCCTGCTGGTGCAAGGACTGAGCACCCAATCGTTGTTGCAGGTTTTGGGCCTGATCGGCGACCAACCTTTGCGTCAGGAATATCTGGAATTGGTCGCCCGCCGGGTGGCATTAAATCGGGTCAAAACTTATCTTTCCGAGTCGGTTCGTAAGCAGGAAATCGACTCCGAATTTTATCGATATCAGGTTGAATTGGTGAATGGGGAATTGGAGACGGTTCAAACCCGGATCGATAAATTGCTGGCGGAACATTCCCAACTGCTGGAGTTGAGCATGGAGTTGTTGCGGGAGGAGTTGGTGGATATCGAAGCGGAAACTTACGCGGAATTCGTGCGATCGGGCCGTTTGAACAGTCAGCTTTCGCCGATTTTGTGGGAAGTGATGGAGAAGAAAGATGAGGAAGCGTCGCCCCCACAATCCGAACAAGAAATTGCTTGACGGTTGGGGTTCTCAAATTGACCGGAATTCCCCCTGGGGAATCAATTCCCTTTTCTCATCGCACAAATCATCTCAAGATGATTGGGGATTTGAGTTCTATGCATCTATTTTAGGCGATCGCCATCCCCCCATTCCCTGTGGGAGCAACCGTCTCGGGTTGCTCCTTAGTCAGTGCGAAACTGTAACCCCTTGCCTAGCTGGTTGCTATATATAGCAATCAGAAATTATTCTGAAAAATGTCTCGCCCCCAAACCCCCAATTCTGGGGGCTTTGAGACGCTCAAAATTTTACGAATCATTTCACACTGCTATAGCAATCAGAAATTATTCTGAAAAATGTCTCGCCCCCAAACCCCCAATTCTGGGGGCTCTTAGCCGATGATTTTTCACAAATCATTTCACACTGCTATATGCCTTTTAAAAATAACTCTAGTTTAAATCGCCAAAATTGCCATTTTTAATCGTGATCAAATATTCTCGAAAGATGGAGGATATTTGAAAGAAAGCCTGATCCTGTTTGATGGCTTTCAACAAGCAGCGTCTCTGCAAGGACTGTAAGCCGTTAATTAGATCGGTTGAAGAGAGGGAGAGTTGGGTTCTCAATTGCGATCGCGAAATGGGATGATTGCTCTTGCTCAATTCTAACGCGATCGCTTGTTCGACGGATGATAATCCCTCGAACGATTCTCTAAGCTGACCGTGCATTAATTCGGTAATAATCATGCCATCTTCTGCCAAAAATTCGGATACTTTTCCCAAAAAAATGTTTGTAATCAGTGCGGAAATATCTTGCAAGTAAACGGGATTTCCTTCGTATAATTGAATCAAATCTGCCCAGTTGTCTCGGTCTGTCAATCCCAGATTTTCTAAAATCTCTACACTTTCCAAGCCTCCTACAGCCAAAGATTTGATGGGATATAAATCATTACCCGATGATGACAGCATTTCTGGGGATTGTTCTCGACCGATTAAAATGATGCTGCTTTGATGTTCGATTTGTGCGATCGCTCTCAAAAATTGATGATAGTTTTTGTGTCGAGTCTGGTATCTCCCCGCGAACTGTCCGCCGACAAATATTTCTTGCAAGTCATCAATGACAATCAAGCATCTCTTTTCGCTCAAAAGAGCCATCAGATCGTTGATTTGATCGTCTTCTCGATGAGCATCTGGAACGATTTTAGTTAAAGTATCGGCGACTATTTTATTTAATTGTGGCGATATTTTGAGGTTTTTCCAGATGACGACATCAAAATCGTCTAAATGGCGATCGATTAACTTTTTCACCAGGGTAGTTTTGCCGATACCCGCAGTTCCGATCACCGAGATTAACGGTATTTTTTCATCAATGAGCCAACGGGACAGGGTGTCGAGTTCGGTGGTGCGATCGCAGAATTTCCTGACTTTGGGTGCGAGGGTTAAATCATGGTATTGGGTGCGGGTGCGGGTGGTTTCCGAGGGTGCGATCGCTTCTTCTTGTCGTCCTGGATTGCCTCTGGGATAATAGGGACACCAGGTCAAATTATTATTATTAAAACTGAAAATTTGAGAATTTATCGCCCTCTCCAACGTCCAACAAAAATTCGATTTTTTAATATCTTCATTTAACGATTTGGATAAAATTTTAAATAGCTGGCGACTGACATCCCCAATATAGTTTTCGTTGTAGCCGTTCCCTATATCTTCCGCGATATCCTTGTAACTCTTCCCTTCACACAGTCCTTGAGCGATCGACTTTTGCAGGTCGTCCAAGTGTTCTCCCGTCTGCTTTTCCACCAACCGATCCACAAATTGTAACAATTCCGCAATATCCATACATTTAGGCAGGGTCAGGGTTTCGGCTATTATAACTCAGTTTTCGGGTAGAAAATCAAGTGATTTCTGGTATTTGCTTCATACTTTGTTACAAAATTGGCGAGAAAATCTGTTTTTTTCAGGTTGCGGGGTTCAGGACAGCGGATCTAGAGTGAGAAAGGATCAACCTTTAACGGACTGCAATTGTTTTCAGAGCGAATCGATGAGAGCGATCGCAGCTTTTCGTCTGTCACTCTGCTATAGGAAGAGTATATGTTGGGTTGGGAGCGATACTCTTTCAAAGTCATGGACTTCTGTTTATGGAATCTACAAACTCTTCTGTCAATTTTACCCGTCGCAAAAAATTCAAAAACAACTTGTCAACTCTTCTAATCGCTGTCTTACTTTTTTTGTGGACTCCGGCTCTAGTTGGGCTGACATTAAAATACCAAACTTCCTGTCCAGGTCCCTTGCTTGATTGGAGTGAACAGTCACAGCAGTTATTCCATGAATGTCACCCGGGACAAGTTGAAGTTACAAGAAAAAAAATTTCAAAGAAAGTGGGTGATTTTTTCAATCAGGTGGGCAAGGTGAGTAATAATGTGAGTCACAATGCGAGAAATTTTTGGCAACACTTGTTTTCAAAAAATTGAGGTAAGTTATATGTCTGACAATGAACAGCAAGCTTCTAGATCGGCAACCTGGATCGATATTATTCCCGCAGGACGCATCCTAGTTATAGGATTAGTAATTGCTTGCGGTATAGTAACAGTTATCCTATTTTTTAAAGGGGGTAGTATTTGCATTCCTCCAGTGTGCGGCTTAGAACCTATTGCTGCGGCAGGTGTGACAGTAATCCTCCTGACTACTGTATTTGGAATGTCCGCTCTTCCTGCCCTTGGCGTTGGTGTCATTGTTTTTGCAATCGTTAAAATTTCTCTGGGTTTGGGCTAATTTATAATGAGTTTAGTCACAGTCAAAAATGCATCCAAGATTTTTCAAAGCTGGTTTCAAAAAACCACGGTACTATCCGATATAAATTTTACGATAGAACCTGGAGAATTCGTCGTACTGAGAGGACAAAATGGCTCTGGTAAAACGACACTGTTAAATCTAATTTTGGGTTTGATAGAACCAACTGACGGAGAAGTTGAGTTGATGGGTTGTCCATCTACCGACTCCGAATCTAAAAGTTTGGTCGGTGTCGTTTTGCAAGAAACCCAGTTTCCCCAAAAGTTGAAAGTCAAAGAATTAATCGATTTGTTTAGGGGCTATTACTCTAACCCAACTTCCACTGAGGAAGCCCTGAGAAAAGTCAGCTTAACTGAGAAGCAAGACAGTTTTGCAGCGTCACTATCTGGCGGACAAAAACAGAGACTTTTGTTTGCATTGGCATTGATTGGCAATCCTCAACTTTTAATTTTAGATGAGCCAACCCGCAATTTAGACCAAGAAGGATACGAAGAATTTTGGCATCAAATTACAGAGTGTAAAAAACAGGGCGTTACTGTTTTGATGGTCACAAATAATCAAGCCGACTGTCAAGAACTCAATAGTCTGGCAACTCGGTATCTCAATTTGCAGAAATTTTCTCCAAATTTAGAAGACTCTCAAATTGAGATTGAATCCATTAATGAGGTGGGCTTGGAACCCAATATTTTTTTGAAAGAAAAGTCAAATCTATTGCACAAAAACTCATCTTTTAAATCTTTTAAAGCACAAATTTTTTCGGAATTCTTACAAACTTATCGTACACCCGTTTATTTATTTGGAATTTTATTGCCGATTGTTGGAGTCATTTATTGCATAATATCGGAACCCGAAGCGACTGTAGCCAAACAAATTTTAATTTTTTGGTGTAGCTTATTTCTGGTTACATTTTCTTTGCAATCACTGCCGGGGCAAATTGCATCAGAACGTGCAGAAGGTTGGCTGAAGCTGATTCGCACAACTCCACTGTCTTCAATTACCTACATCTTGTCTAAAGTTTTTGTATCTCTTTCAATTTGCATGGTGGTTATAATATTGACTCTGGTGGGTGGAAACCTCCTATTTCAATTGAATCTTCACTTTCAACAACTAATTAATTTGCTTCTAACTTTTTTAATTGTAGCTATCCCTATTTTAGCATTCAGTTTAATCATTAGTTATATTTTCGAGCCAAGATCTGTTAATGCGGTCAATGGAGTGTCCTTAATTGGGATTGGATTGATTTCAGGATTGCTGCCAATCTCCGAGTCGGCTTGGGTTGAAGATGCTATACTTTTATCGCCCGTGTATCACGCCCAAAAACTTATATTTTTAGCGGCGGGCATCAATCAGGGACAAAGTTATCCGTTATTGCATTTACTTTGGTTGTGTTGGGCAAGCGTTGTGTTTATTAGCCTTGCAGTTTTGGCTTACCAAAGAGATGGCTTAACTCAGTAAACTGTCATCAATTATAAGGTGCGGTAGTTTTCAATTGTCGGGTGCGTCAGTTAGAATTGATTGGGTCATGATTGCCAGTAACGGATTCTGACGCCCCCTTACGAACGACTCAGACTTCAGTGATGCCAATTTCAGGGGATTGAGTTACATTGAAAGAGAGACTCATGATTTTCAGCCATGACCAGCACTCAGAGAGTTCGTTGGACGATCGCCGATCTCGAACTGTTCCCCGAAGATGGAAAACGCTACGAAATTATTGACGGAGGGTTAATTGTGACCCGGGCACCTCATTGGAGACATCAAGAGGTCAGCGGGAATATTTACGCGGCGTTACAGGCTTGGTCTCGTCGCACAGGTTTGGGAAGATCCGCGATCGCACCTGGTATTATATTTTCCACGACGGATAGCGTGATTCCCGATGTCGTTTGGGTTAGCAATCAGCGATTGGAAACTGATTTGGATGAGTCGGGACATTTGACGGCTGCACCGGAATTGGTGGTGGAGGTCTTGTCGAAAAGCAAACAAGATAGACGCAGGGATTTGGAGTTAAAATTGAAACTCTATTCGACGCAGGGGGTACGAGAATATTGGATTTGCGATTATCAGAAAGCGGAGGTTAAAGTTTATCGGCGCGACCAGGCGATGCTGAATTTAGTGACAACGTTGCTGGTACAAGATACCTTAACCAGTCCGCTCCTCCCCGAGTTTAGCTGTCCGGTAGCTCAGTTTTTTGAATAATATCGTATCCACTGATTTGCCCAAATAATCTTCCCAATTCTCGCTTAGTGGATTGTTGCGAGTCGGGGGCCCCTGGCTTGCGCCCTTGGAAATTGATTCCCCAGCGGTACTAACCCCATTCGATCGCATCCCGGAGACTGGTTCTAACCAGGGTGGTATCGCCGAAATCAATCCCTTCGATATGGGCACGGCTCAGGGTGACTGAAAATAGAACGGACTGAGACAAATCGACGCCCCGGAGATCGGCTTCCGTCAAATCGGCATAGGCGAATTTTGCGTGACTCAAATTGGCGCCCCGGAGGTCGGCGCCTTTGAGGTTGGTTTTAAAAAACTTGGCGCCCCGGAGATTGGCATCTCGCAGGTTGGCATATTGTAACTTGGCACTGCTGAGATCGGTTTGGCTGAGGTTCGCCCCGTTCAGGTTGGCGAACAAATGGGTTTGGCTGAGGTTGGCACGGCGGAGGTTGGCGCCGGCGAGGTTCGCCTGCCAGAGCAACAACCCTTTCAAATTGGCGGATTCCAAATTAGCCCCTTGCAAGTCGATCCCGATAAAACCCCGCTTTCCACTGGCATACAGTCTGAGCAGTTCGCCCGGGGTCAAGGTTTGGTGGGTGGATGGTTTGTCCCAGTAGGTCATGGTTGGTGCGGGTCCGGTTCCCGGTCAGGTTGAATGTGCGATCGCTTCGAGGGATGAGTGTTCGTCGGGAACGGTCAGATCTGCATTCAAACCGAGCCCGGAGGAATTGAATCTCGCCCCCTTTCGTGCCACATTGGCAATCCAAACACCCTGCATTGAAATTCCGCGATCGCGCCTTACTGCACTCTTGACCCCATTCTAATGGAACTTTCCGCACCTTTTCCCTGCGATCGCATTCCGATCCAATTTTAGAGTCGCTGCCCGGACGGGTCGAGAAACTTGGTGTCGGAGGTGATCGGTTTGTTCAAGTCCGGGACACCGTAGGGGTCGATCGGGTCGGGAGCCGGACCGGGGGAAGGCTCCTCGTAATACTCTTCATAACCCTCATAATAATTATTTTCGTAACCCTCATAATAAGGATCGGGAGCCGGAGCCGGAGCCGGAGCCGGAGCCGGATTCAACCAGGCCTGCCAATCCGCAATTTGCGCCTGGGCGGCGTTGTAAACGGTAGTTCCGGAGGGAATGCTTCTCAGGGTTTCGATCGCCCCCGGCACGTCGTAAACGGCCTGATCCAGACCCCGCCGCAATAGGGTTTGGCTCCAATCGTCGATCAAGTTGTCGGCCCGGGAGCGCCAGGAACTGCCGGTAGAGACGCGGCCGGCCAAATCGATCGCCCGGGTCAACCCCTCGATCGTCCCCGGGGCGGCGGCGGTTTCGGCATTTTTCAAATTCTGAATGTCTTTCAACTGCGATCGCCACTGGTTGATGTCGGACTGCGCCTCTTCGTAGAGGGTGAGATCCGGCTTGATCTGCTCGGCGACGGCGATGGCGTTGGCGAAATCCCCCTCTGCGGCCAACTGTTGCGCCCGGTCTAAAACGGGCTGATATTCGAGCCGCTCACTGCGCTCCCGCCATTCAGAAATCCGGGCTTGGGCTTCGTCGTAGAGGGTTCGACCCCGGCTGATTTGGGAGGCTTTGGCGATCGCGGCTTTCAGGGAGTCCACGTCCCCGAAACTCGCCAACTGATCGGCTGTTTCCAAATAGGGCAGATCTTCGATTTCCTCCACCTTGCGGGTCCAGCGGACCATTTCCGCCCGAGCTTCATCCCCGCGAGGGTTGGAGGCGGGGATGGTTTCCAACTTGTCGATCGCCGCCTTGAGATCGTCCACGGTGCCGGTGCGGGCCAACTGGCGGGCCTGGTTGAGGGTAGCCACATCCGCGATTTCCTGTTGCCAACCCCGGATGTACTGTTGGGCTTTCCAGTATAGGGGACGGCCCCGCTCCAGTTTTTGGGCCTGGGCGATGGCGTCCTTGAGGCCCTCGGGGGTGTCGAGCAGGGCGGGGACGTGGGCGCGGGCCAGGACGATAAAATCTTTCACCTCTTCTTGGAGTTTGGCGGCGGCGGGAATTTTGTTCACCGTCGCGATCGCCTCCTGCCACTCGCCCGACTCCAATCGATCTTCGGCCGAAGCCATAATTTCTTTACTGAATTTGACGATTTCTTTTTGCGCCTGCCCCTTCAGGTGGCTATCTTCAGAAAGCGCCTGCAATTTCGCGATCGCCGCGAGCCAATTGTCGATGCCGCCCCGGGCGCCCAAATTGCGGGCTTCGGCCAGTTTTTTGCTGTCCTCCCGGGCAATTTGGATCAGATCGGTGAGCTCCTGATATTTCGTGGTTTCCCAGTAGGTATTCCCCACGTTCAACAGCAGCGTCGCCTCCCGAAACGCCTGATTCAACTGCTCCTCGCGCATCAAATCTTCGGCTTTGCGATAGATTCCCTCCGCCTTTTTCCAGAGATTCCGCCAATCTCCGATCTGTTGCTCCACCGCAGCGGCCGCAGAGGTCCCGGCGGGAATTTTTTTCACCATCGCGATCGCCCCGGACAGCTCCCCGGCCTGGAATTCCGCCTCCGCCAACTGCAGGATGTCCCCGGACCATTCCTCGATCTGGCGGTTAATTTCGGGGCGCAGGGGGTGATCCTCGGGGAGGGCGTTCACCAACTCGATGGCGACGAGGAGATCGTTGACGGTTTGTTTGTTGGCGGCCGTTTCCGCGCAGTAGAGCCGCAGGGAGGCTGAGGCCACGGGCCAGAAAATCTTCGGGCAGTTGGGCAGGGAGGGCGATCGCAACAGCAGACTGCTGGCGATGTAGGCGATGCCGGCGGGGGTCGCCAGGACGAACAGCAACCCCACGGGGGCCAGGTAGGCTTTCAGGCGTTTCCGCCTCGCGGCGGGGTCGATGGGGGCGGGGTGAGGCGCGGCGGGGGCGGGAGTCACCTTCACCAGAGCCGAGCTCAGGTCCGGTTCCGGTTCCGGTTCCGGTTCCGGCTTCTTCTGTTCGAGGCCCGATTCCAAGAGCGCCCGGATCTCCTTCAACCGTTCCTTGCGACTTTTCCGTTCCCGGGGGACTTCCGGGGCGGTGTCCGGGGAGGGGGGCATCTGCGAATCGGCCCGGTTTGAAATCGGCGACTTCGCATCCGCAACACTTCGCGAACGCAATTCTAACCAACGGTTGTGTTTGGGTTTCCGATCGCTCATGGTCCAGTTATCCTCGCGCAGCCTTCACCCCATCCCAAAGAACGACAATGAGAAGCGTGGGTATTGCTTCGGTGTTATACCACTGTTAGTCCGGCGATCGCAACAATTGGGGACAATTGATAATTGATAATTCCCGACTCCCTAATACCGACTCCCGACTCCCGCTTTCCCTCAATTCCGGTAGATTTTGCCGGCTTTTTGGGACAATTGCCCCCGGTTGTCTTGCAAGTCTCGGATCAGGCCGTGCAGGTGATCCGGGTTGGCGTGGTACATCTGGCCGCAGAATTCGCATTTAGCCTCGGCGCCGCCGTCCTGCTCGATCATATCTTGCAACTCGGCTTGTCCGAACATTTTCAAGGCCCCCAGGACGCGATCGAAGGAACAGCCGCAGTCGAATTGCAGCAGTTGGGTTTCCGGGAGGATGTTCAACCCCAAATCTCCGAGCAGGCGATCGAAAATGTTGGGCAGGGTGCGACTTTCCCGCAGTAGGGGGGTGAAACCGGACAGGGAGGACAGGCGGGATTCGAGTAACTCGACGAGGGTTTCGTCCGTGGCGGCTTTGGGGAGCACCTGCAACAGCAGTCCCCCGGCGGCCTGGACTCCCTGTTTGTCTACAAAAACCCCCAACACCAGAGCGGAGGGGGTTTGTTCGGAGGTGACGAGATAGTGGGTGAGGTCGTCGCCGATTTCCCCCGACACCAATTCGACGGTACTCGAATAGGGGTAGCCGTAGCCCACATCTCGCACGACGTAGAGGTAGCCGTCGCGCCCCACCGCGCCGCCGACGTCGAGTTTTCCGCGAGAATTGGGGGGCAGTTCGATCGCCGGGTTGCCGAGGTAGCCCCGCACCGTCCCGTCTAGTCCCGCATCCACGACGATGCCCCCGAGGGGGCCGTTGCCTTTGATTTGGATATTCACCCGGGACTCGGGGCGTTTCATGCTCGAAGCCAGTAACAGACCCCCCGCCATCGTGCGCCCGAGGGCCGCCGTCGCGACGTAGGAGAGCTTGTGACGCCGTCTGGCTTCTTCCGTCAGGCGGGTGGTAATCGCCCCGACCACCCGAATTCCACCATCTGCCGCCGTAGCGCGAACCAGTCGATCAGCCATGCTTACATTTCTTTACATTCCGACAGATTCTATTTTAGGGGAGTGGGGAGTCGGCAGTGGGGAGTTGGGAAAATTATCGATTCCCCATTGAGCAGTGCGCGGTGCCATACCCGCGTCATCCTGCTGGCTGTCAGGACGGCGATCGCTTCCTCGTCGTGGGTGGAGGCGATCGCTATAATAGGAGGCTGGTGCGATTCGTTGCCCGACCGTTTAATCTGACCCCTATGCTAGGTACTTTTCAACAAAGCAGTCTCCGGATCGAGGTGGACGCCCCGGAAGCGACCATCCGCAAGAGTCTGTTGCATCCCCACCAGGTTCAGCGGTGGCTGTGGCCCCAGCAATTTTCCCCTGGACTTCCGGAACAGTTTCGCACGGGCCTGACGTTTACGAGTGCGATCGGCCCAGTGCAGATCCGACACTCTGTCGATGTGGCGGAGTCGAACTGTCTGCGCTTCCTGCTGAGTCAGGGCATCGATGGGTTTCACGAGTGGTACTGGGGCGACGGCTGGGTACAGTCCCGCCTGGAGGGCGTTTCCGTCCTCCCCCTCAACCTCGGCCAGACGGTGAATTTGACCCAACTGCGGGGATTTCTTTTGGTGCAAAAACAGCAGGAAAATAATTGACTCGATCCCCCATTATCCCCCTTGAAAAGGGGGACTTTGATAGACTCGATCCCCCTCAATCCCCCTTGAAAAGGGGGACTTGGATAGACTC
>NZ_JAYFER010000634.1:0-13546 GCF_055795065.1 Lyngbya sp. CCY1209 | reverse complement strand
TTTCCCCATCCGCAAACGTCAGAGTTCCGGAAGTGGCGGTGTAGTCAGAACCGGCGATCGCACTCTCATCGGAAGTGATATAATCAACGGTAACATCCCCCTGACTTCCCCCCGTCCGCTCCACGCTGACGGTTGCAGTCGCCGTATTTTCACTCACCTCCACATTTGCCAAGGCAAAATTAAAGACACCAAAATTGCTGACAATTTCATCGTTGTCGGTGATGTTGACTGTCTGCACGGACGGCGTTGCCAACGTGGCGCCACCCGTGGGATCGCTCAAAGTCAAATCGAAGCTTTCAATCCCTTCGATATCGGCATCGTCGATAATATCAACGGTAAAGGTTTTGCCGGTTTCTCCCGCCGCAAATGTCAGCGTCCCCGAAGTTTCCGTGTAATCGCCACCCGCGATCGCGGTATCGTCGGAAGTGGCATAATTCACCCCGATAATTCCCGCATTTCCGCCGCTCCGTTCCACCGTAACGGTGACGGTTCCCGCCGCTTCATCGACATCCACGGCATCCGTCGCGAACGCCAATTCGCCGGGGTTGGGAACGTCATCATCGGCGATCGTAAATGTCACCGTGTCAGCCGTTCCGAGGGTGGCGCCACCGGAGGGGTTGCGGAGAATCAAATCAAATTCTTCGCTATCTTCAACTTCATTATCGTCGAGAATTTCCACGTCAATGGTTTGGCTCATTTCCCCAGCCGCAAAGCTCAAACTTCCGATATTTTCGGTGTAGTCCGAACCGGCGATCGCACTCTCGTCGGAAGTGGTATAATCGACGGTAACGTTACCGTCGCTTCCCCCCGTGCGTTCCACGGTGACGGTGGCGTTGGCGGTACTTTCGTCGATGGCGATCGCCGCGACAGTAAACGCCAAAGTTCCGGCATCGCTGCCATTATCGTTATCTAAAATCGCCAAAGTTGCCGTGGAAATTGTCCCCAATTCCGCGTTTCCGGTGAGATTATCGAACAGCAGGTTGAGGGTTTCCGTGCCCTCCGCAAAATTGTCGTCAACGACGGGAATCTCGACGGTTTTGGTGGCGAGATCGCCGTCTGCAAATGTCACGGCGATCGGCGTGCTATTGTAATCCTGGGATGTCGCCGTATCGTCGGCGAAATTAATCTCGACACCGACTTCTCCTTCGCTGCTGCCGGTTCGGGTTACGGTGACTTGAGAAATGGCTGTCCCGTCTTCGAGAACTTCAAAATTAGCATTGCCAAATGCGATCGTACTGACTGCGGGTGTCGGCGTGGGTGTCGGCGTGGGTGTCGGCGTGGGTTCCGGCGTGGGTGTCGGAGTCGGTTCCGGTTCGGGTGTCGGAGTCGGAGTCGGAGTCGGAGTCGGAGTCGGCGTCGGCGTCGGTTCTTCGGGAGGGGAAACGATCGCATTCAAATCGTCGCTGTTGACATTTTTGAGAATTGCCAAAAACTCGTTGGTTCCGCGATCCTGAATGATGGTATCCGCCGAGTAAATCCCCGCTCCTTGATAAATATTTAATCCGTCGAAGCTGAGGGTATCGAGTAAGCCGATGGAATCCAAATTAATATCAAAGTCATCGACAATATCCGCTTCTTCGAGAGTGAAGCCTCCCATATTCCAGCCGATATAAAACCAGTCGCTACCGTCTCCCCCCGTCAGGGTATCCGCACCCCGATCGCCGAATAGGGTGTCATTTCCGAGGTCGCCGAACAGGCGATCATCCCCTTCCCCACCGGCGATGGTATCATTTTCTTTCCCTCCGTAAAGGGTATCATTTTCGGTATTTCCGAGCAGCGTATCCCGTCCACGATCGCCGAAGAGAATGTCCTCGCCGCGATCGCCAAATAACAGGTCGTCCTCCTTTCCGCCTCGCAGGGTGTCGCCGTCTTGTCCCCCGTATAAAATATCATTTCCCGTATTTCCTTGCAAGAAATCGCGGCCCTGATTTCCGCCCAAAATATCGTCCCCTCCCAGGCCGTAAGCCGTATCGTCACCCCCCAGCAAGAACAGGCGATCGGCGGCCTCCGTGGCGACGATTATATCCGGCTCTTCGCCCGGTTGGGGCGACGTTTGGGGGAGACTCAATGGGTCGAGATTAGCCGGGGATTCCGAAAAATTTTCCCGGGGATAAATTCCGTTCAATTCGGACTGGGGATCGAAGCCAAAGTCGAGGGTTTCAAAGTCAAAGCCTGTGGAACTCATAGGTGCAAGTTTCCCAATTGGAGTGGGCGAAATGAAACGGCGATCGCACTTAATTCAGTTTTCGAGTTGCACCCTATCGATCCGGAAAATTGTCAAAAGTATTATTAAATGGAACGGGTTTAATCGCCGTCAAAAATCGGAACCTACATCCGCTTTTTTATCCGTGTTAATACTGATTTTCAACGGTCAAACTGGAACGGAGGCGGCGACGGATTCGGGGAGCGATCGGTTCCCGGGACGGCGGCAGACCCGGGGATAGCCAGGGGGGATGAGTCGCTATACAATAGATCGGGATACCATCGCACCCTTTTTGATATGATGAGCAATACCCCCGCCCCCGTCGATGAAAATCCCTGGCAATCTCAACTCGATCGCTTCGTGGAGAACCACCAGCAGGAACTGGCGGCTTTGTCCTGGGGAATCCACCGGGAAGGGGGAAACGAAGATGGAACCCTGGGGATCGACCTGAAACAGACGCCCCGCTTCGTCTCCTGTCCGCGAGCGGCGATCGAAACTCTCAATCGCAACACCCAAAATAAATTACAGGAAATTCTGGGAATTATCGACGGCTACAAGCCGGAAGAAGAAGTCCTCATGGTCGGCATCGGATTGAATACCCTCAAATTGGTTTATTTTCAGCCGGAATTGACGCCGCCCGAATGTTTTGAGCGAATGAATGTAGATACAGATACCCTGCTCCGACAGTTGGAAGAAAAAATGGGTGGGGCGATCGCGATCTCAGAAACCGTTTGATTGTGCCGGAACCCGCCGGAATTCACCCAGTTGAAAGATCAATCCAATTTCCAATCCGGACACCATTTCGACACCGGTCCGGCGGGGTGAACGGCACAATTGATTCCATCTTGGCCGTGATAATAATAGCACAGTTGACAAGAATGAATCTGCTCCAATTCTTGCCGAAATTGTTGATATTGATGCCGAACCCCGTCCCGATACCGGCGGGCACGAAGATGGCGGGGATTGAGGACTAACGTCTGGTCGAGGGCTTTCATTGCCGCCTCGTAAAGCCTGAGAATTTGCAAGCCGTGGGTTTCCCGTTTTCCCGGAGAGTGCAAATAGATTTCGATCAGCTTTAAATTTAACAAAAAGTGCCGAAACCAGGCTGCGTCCGAATTGACTTTCGGCTTGGATCGGGCGTAAACGATGACCCACTTGATCGTTTCGAGGAGTTCTTGCGATCGCCACGGTTTGCTCACGTAGGCTTCGGCGTGTTTGATCCCTTCGTAAACCGCCAAATTCTGCTCTTTTCCCGTCAAAAAGATGACCGGAATATTTTGGGTTTCGGGGTTCGACTTGATCAGGCGACAGGCCCGATATCCGTCGAGTCGCGGCATCACCACGTCCAACAACACCACGTCGGGACAACTCCCCTGCAACTTCTCCAGTGCATCCATGCCGTCGCAAGCCGGGATGACATCCCAACCGCTCCAGGTGAGTTGCTGGGACAGGCATTCTCGCTGCGTGTGGGAGTCCTCGACCAGTAAGACAGTCCTCATGGCTTGAAATGGGTGCGGGTGGACGGGTCGGCGAGATAAAAATGGTGCGCCACGCCTCTCTCGGGCCCCCGGTCTGGGATATTCCCCAAGAGTTGACGTCAGAGCGCACCCAACTTCTCCGATTATCTCTACTGTACCCACTCCGACCGCATTTGCGATCGCCCCTTCCGTAATTTCCCGGAGATCTGCTTCTGGGTCAGTTGACATCCGAGGTGCGATCGGCCAGACTTTTTTTGACGTGAGAGTGCCGGTCGCCCAATGATATTTCTCCCGCAGTCGGGGCGCCAACCTCGCGCCCATCAGCTTGACACCCATTTTGTGCCGGTTCCGCCCACATCTCTCCTCGACTCCCCGAAGGCTGATGAGAGTCAATATTGCCATCGGGCAAACGTTGCACCCCGGCGGCTGCCACCCCAAGACGAGTGCCATTCCCCCCGCCCGTTTTTCTTCCACTTATTTCTTTGATAAAATAGCCAAGGAATCGACCAGTTCGCGATCGATTTTAGATTTAAAATCAAAAAGCTGATATGTCCGATCAGATACCATCCTTTACGGTCTTGATTACGACCTACAACCGCCTCGAATTGCTCGATCGCGCCATCAACTCCGCCCTGTTGCAAACCCTGCCGTGCGAAGTGGTCGTCGTGGATGACTGTTCGACCGACGACACCGAATCTTACATGAAGCGGCGGGTCGAAACGTTGCGGGAAAAAGATGATTTTCGATTGATTTACCATCGCAATGCCAGCAACCAAGGTCACTCCAAAAGTGTGAACGTGGGAGTTGAGATCGCCCGGGGAGACTGGATCAAATTTTTGGATGACGATGATTATTTGGCGGAGGATTGTTTGGAAACGATGCTCCGCGCCCTCGTCCAGTGTCCGAACGCCGTCATCTGTTCCGTCCGCTCCGCCAACGTCGATCTGGAGGGACAGGAACAGAGCTACACGCAACCGAGCGGCCCCAAACCGGCTTTTTACATCCCCCAGGAAGACATTCACTACGGTATGTTACTCGAACAAGTACCCTTCGGAACGCCGGTACAAGTCGCCGTCCAGCGGGAGGCATTTTTGCGATCGGGTGGTTGGAAAAGCAGTTTCGATGTCAATTTTGACGATATCGAATCTTGGGCGAATATTGCCCAATTCGGCGATGCCATTTTTATCCAGAAATGTTTGGCTTACCGGACGACTTGGCAGGGAGCCTACAACTACCGACTCTCTTTCCAAAAACGCTTGGAAACTCACATTCTCATCAAAACAAAAATTTACGAATTGGTGAGCGATCGCCACCGTAAAAAACTGCCCAAACTGTTGAGTGTCAACGCCTACCTGCAACTTTATTGGGGGTTGATCGCCTTCAAACGCCAGCGTCCCTTTGAGGCGCTAAATTTGCTCTTCCCGGCTTTATTTTCCCCGACGGCTTGGCGTCTGTTACGGGACGTTCTCGCCTTTCGTCGCCACCCCTATACAACCACCGATATCCGCAAAATTCCTCTGAATGATTTTTAAAACTGAAAGCCCCGGATTTACAGCTCGTCCCACTCCCGGGAAATTTGGGTTTGAGTGTTTTGTAAAGATTCAGTCAACCGCTCCCAGTTGATATTTCCGACGAGACTATCTCGAATCAACTCGCCGCCTTGGAGATGCCAAACTCGGGTGGCGAACTCGCGGGCAAAATCGGGACGGCGAGTCGCCACGATCGCCGCCGTTTCCTCTCCCCTAAATCGTGCTAAAATATCCCCCAGACATTTCTGTTGCGCCCGATCGAGGGCGGTTGTCGGTTCATCTAACAATACAATCCGGGGTTCGATCGCCAACCCCCGGGCGATCGCAATGATTTGCCGTTGAGAGGCGGACAGTTGCACCTCCGATCGCTCCAACCACTCCCCCGGTATTCCCAACCGTCCGCTCCAAATATTAACCCGTTGAGCAATTTCTTCGCTTCCCATTCCCCGCAATTTCAAAGGGTAGGCGATCGCGTCGCGCCCCGTCATTCCCAACAGTTTACTCTCCTGCAAAACGAGAGTCATTTCCCGCCGCAGCGCGATCGGATTCAGGGTTTTATAGTCGCGATCGTCGAAATAAATCGCCCCCGAACTCGGAGAATTGAGAAAATTTAACAACCGCAGCAAAGACGTTTTTCCCGCCCCAGAAGCCCCCACAACAGCGATGCGATCGCCCGCTCGCACCGCAGAAGAAATCTCCCGCAACAGCGGCGCGAGAACGATGGGAGATTGGAGACTCAAAGATTCGAGTCGCAGGATCGGAGGACAGGGCTGTTTCATTCTCAGTTAAAAACTGTCGGGAAAAACTAAAGTCAATTAATAATTATTAATTGTTAATTGTTAATTATTAATTGTTAATTGTTGGTGAGTGCCGTGGAAATCGTCCAGGCATCCACCAGCAGCAATAACACGGTACAGCCAAACAGGATCGCGTACATCCAGGGCTGGGAGAGGGGGCGGACATCGGAGGTATCAATCCCCGTTTTTTCCTGGACGATCGCCACCAATTTGGCAAATCCGGCGATCCGCATCGGGAGCAAATACCCTTCCCCGGACTCGGTGACGAAATAATACACCAGCCCCCCCTGTCCCGTGGTTCTCGGGCGCAGGGCCTTCACCTCTTCCCAGGGGACGGACCAGCCACGCCGGAACAGTCGCGGCACCCAGCGGGGATACGTCACCTCGATGGCGCGATCGCTCAAAATCACCCGTTCGCTCAACGCGCCATACAGCGCCAAACCCCCCAAACCGATTCCCACCCACAGCAGGCGGGGGGAGACGGGGGCGTCCGTGGCGGCAGCGAGGAAGGGCAGGGGAACCATGAGGGCGGCGTACAGGCTCAACAAAGTGACCCTGACGACGGGGGAAATGCGGAAGACGGCGCGTAAGGGTTCGGAGGATTCCATTGTGATTTTGACTCGGAGAAGGACAAAATTGCCGGGATCGGCATCCCGACACAATATCGGGCCGACAGAATGCTTCCATCAACCCGATCCATATTAAAATGATTTTTTGAAATTTCTAGTCCACGGAACTCAACGCCGGGGTCGTCACCGCTGTCGGCTTCCCTTGGCGTGCCAGGCGTCCCGTCACCCGTTCGTGATAGGCTTGCGCCGCGGCACTCGGATGGACGTCGGCGGCGGAAGGGGGATCTTGGTCAATTTGCAGGCGGGTGCAGGGGATCTTGTCGGACAAAATGGCGCTGGCCATTTTGCCGGTGTGGATTTCGAGCAGCGCTTCCGGCAGGGCCTCGAAGACGAGCCGCTGGCCCGGGAACACCACCCGCTCGAAGTACCAGTTGGCGACATTGCTGATGCGGGCGATCTGGATGTGGCTGGTCGCGTTTACATAACAGCACAGAATGCGGCCGGGGCTGTTAGAGGGTAGGGGATCAAGAATCTGAGCCATATTAAGGAGCGTTGCAATACAAGTTTGGTTATACTGCCAAACTAACACTTTGCGATCCCCATTGGCTGTAATCCCGACTACCAATCCTCGATCGGATGATAGACGGGCAACGTCAGTTTTCAGAAAAATACTCCGGCTCGATCCCAGAATCTATCTCAGCTCGCTGCTCCTCCCCGATCGCCGCGATCGCTCCACCCAGCTAGGGGATCGGCTGACACGCTCCGGCTCAGATGCGATCGGATTGAAACTGCTGATAAACGATTCTAAGATGAAAAAAGACAGCTATATTGTTAATTTATGTTAAGGAACCGTTAAATCGACAAATTTTGAAATCTTGCAGCTCACATCAGGATCGACTCCAATCGCCATCATGGACAACAAAATTCTTTACGTTCGCCTTCCCTGCAACCCCATCTTCCCCATCGGGGTGGTTTACCTGGCCGATCACGTCCACAAGCTGTTCCCCGATGTGGATCAGCGCATCTTCGACCTGGGGGCCGTGCCGCCCCTGGACTACCGCGAAGCCCTGAGCGCCTGTATCGACGACTTTCAACCGACGCTGCTGGTGTTCTCCTGGCGGGACATCCAAATTTACGCCCCCGTCGGCGGTCGGGGCGGGAACCCCCTGCAAAATGCCTTTGAATTTTACTACGCCAAAAACCCCCTGGTGAAATTGCGGGGTGCCGTGGGGGGCCTGCGGTTGGCCGCCTCCTACTACACCGAGCTCTGGCGCAATACCAATTTAATTAAACAGGGCTTGCAGCGGGCGCGGCGCTACCACCCCGAAGCCCGGACGATTGTCGGCGGCGGCGCCGTGAGCGTCTTTTACGAGCAACTGGGGCGCTCTCTCCCCCTGGGAACCATCGTTTCCGTGGGCGAAGGGGAAGCGCTGTTGGAAAAGGTGTTGCGGGGCCAGGATTTTGCCGACGAGCGCTGTTATGTGGTGGGACAAACCCAGCCACGCGATCGCATGATCCACGAAAAACCCGCCAACATCGAAAAAACCGCCTGCAATTACGACTACATCGATCGCATCTGGCCCGAGTTTGAATACTACCTGCAAGACCGGGATTTTTACATCGGCGTCCAGACCAAACGCGGCTGTCCCCACAACTGCTGTTACTGCGTCTACACCGTCATCGAGGGCAAACAAGTCCGCATCAACCCCGCCGAGGAAGTGGTGGCGGAAATGAAGCAACTCTACGATCGCGGCATCCGCAATTTCTGGTTTACCGATGCCCAATTCATCCCCGCCCGCCTGTTTATCAAGGACGCGGTGGAACTGCTGCAAAACATCCTCGATGCCGGCATGGATGACATCCACTGGGCCGCTTACATCCGGGCTGACAACCTCACCCCGGAACTGTGCGACCTGATGGCAAAAACGGGGATGAATTACTTTGAAATCGGCATCACCAGCGGCTCCCAAGAACTGGTCCGAAAAATGCGGATGGGTTATAACCTGCGGGTCGTTTTGGAAAATTGCCGGGATCTGAAAGCGGCGGGTTTCAACGATTTGGTGTCGGTGAATTATTCGTTTAACGTCATCGACGAAACCTTCGACACCATCCGCCAAACCATCGCCTATCACCGGGAGTTGGAGGCAATTTTTGGACGGGATAAAGTCGAACCCGCCATCTTCTTTATCGGGCTGCAACCCCACACCCATCTGGAAGAATACGCCTTCAAAAACAATATCCTCGATCGCGATTACGACCCGATGAGTTTGATGCCCTGGACGGCGCGAAAACTGCTGTGGAACCCGGAACCGCTGGGGTCGTTTTTCGGCGAGGTGTGTCTGGAAGCGTGGCAGCGAAACCCGAACGATTTCGGCCGGGAAGTGATGGACATCCTGGAAGAACGGTTGGGGCGATCGTCCCTTGAGGAGGCTTTGAATGCTCCCCTGGAGAGCGATCGGCCCCGGGAGAAAAAGTTAATTAACGCGAGTTAATTGGTCATCGAAGAAACCGGGTTTCTATCCGAATCTTTGGTACGCCAACCGAGTCGATCTCAAGAAACCCGGTTTCTAAAAGTCACTGCCTCCGAATTCACCCGCCTTGAAATCAATTTCAAGGCTCACAGCAAAAGTCCACTAAGCGTGGACTCGGCCGGTTTTTTCCCAATCATCGACCGATGATTTGAGCTCGTAGGGGCCCCCGGCTTGCGCCCCCATTACCCCTGGCTTGCGCCCTCGGGAATTGATTCCCAAGCGGTCTTGACATCCAACCCGTTTTGTTCCGGGCATTCAATCGGATTTGATACGATCGGGGCAGGCACGGAGGCACTGCCCCGATATCTATCAATTTTTCAATCCTCTTCTTCCGCTTCTCTTTCCGCCTCTCTCTCCGCCTCTTCCAACGCCTGAATTTGTTGCAATAATTCTTCCTCCTGTTCGTCGAAATCCTCCTCAGAAATATCGCCCATATCGTAGGCGAGTTGGAGGGCGAGGAGTCGTTTGTTGAGGTTGTCGCGATCGTCGAGTTCGGCTTCCGCCCGTTCTAACAGTTGTTCTCCGATCCAAACAATGCCATCAAGGGGGGCGGTGAGGGGGGAAAGTAATAAACGTAAAACCATTGGGTTTTCCTCCTAATTATCAATCGAGTTGGGCAAAATTAAATGGGGCGGTAAAATTGTTATAGCGAATTCGCAAACGTCCTTCAAAATGGCGATCGGCTTCCTCCACCTTTTCGCCGAATTTGGCTTCGGCATCCCACGGGATCAAATAGGCGGCGTTGAAAATCATCAAATTGGTCATCGCATCATTTTCAACCCAATCCAACGCCAGGGGATTCAACGTATCTTGGAAGACTTGAATGATACTATTTTTCCGATCCTCCATCGCCGCCTCTATGTCCTGCCCGATCGCGATCACGGCGTCCATACTCAGCGGCTTTCCCTCCAGGCGATCGCGCCGTTCTCGCAGTTCGTCATTTTCCGCCATCAACCTTTCCAATTCCACGGTTTCATCCCAAAACACCTTCACCCCGACTTCGCGATTTCCGGCGAGTTTTTCAAACAGTTGGTGCAGTTGTTCGTCGTGGGGTTCGATCAGTTGTTCCCGCACCGCTTCCCAGTCTTGAACAATCAACCCGAATTGCAGCGGCAATATCGTCCGAAATCCCTCCTGCATGAAATGTTCCAGAACCTTTTCATGTCCCACCAAATTGCGGCGGCTGGCCAGATAGCGCTCCTGTTGGGCGTCGGAATACAGGAAAATAAACGGGCCGATTTTGTGCGCCTGGACGGGCTGTTTGTCCAACCCTTGCAGGTGCAGGGGGTTGAGATGCGTTGCGGGTAAAATTCCATACAGATAAAGACCGTAACCCATGTTATATTAATTCCCAGCTCTGATCTCGATCATAAAGGTTTCGAGGTGAGTACCAACCTCAATTTAGCGTGAATGAGGTTGAGTTGAGCCAAACCCAAATCCAGGTCCCCTTCCACCACCACGCCGGTATTGAGGAGGCGATCGAGAAGTTCGAGCACGGAGGGGTTTTGGGACGTTTCCCCCGGATAGTAGCCGGATTTGGGCAGCAGGGAACCGAATTCCGAGAGTTCGATGTTGAGATCCGCCGGATCGATCTCGAAAATTTCGCACAGTTGCAATACTTGAGCTTCCAGTTGGCGGAGACTTTCGGCGGCGCGATCGAGTTCTTCGTCCGTGAGGGTGTCCGCCTCCATCCGCCGGATCACCTGGGCTTCCATCAACTGGCGGATCAGTTCGACGAGGGTGAGGACGAGGGGGGCTAAACCCGCATCCTTACCGGACGACTTGGGAACCAGGGCTGTTTCTTCGGGATTTGACACGGGGGATTCTCATCGCGGTTCGGCCTCAATTTCGATCCTAACAGATGAGAGCGATTTCCGAGTCGCCCCCAAACCCCCAATTCTGGGGGCTTTGAGTTGAATGCTATTGTTCATTTTCTCGCCCCCAAACCCCCAATTCTGGGGGCTTGGACTGGCCCCCAAACCCCCAATTCTGGGGGCTTTGAGTCGAACGCCATTGTTCATTCTCTCGCCCCCAAACCCCCAATTCTGGGGGCTTTGAGTCGAACGCCATTGTTCATTTTCTCGCCCCCAAACCCCCAATTCTGGGGGCTTTGAGTCGAATGCTATTTCACAATGCTATATTTTAAACGGAAAATACGCGATCGCCGGAAATCGTAATGAAATTTTTAACCCTTGAACGCGGACAGTTGGGAAGTTTGGTCGATGAGACGGTGGTGGATTTGGCCGAAGCCGGCCGACTTTTGGGCAAAAGTTTAGAAACGCCCACACTATTGGAATTGGTGGAAGCGGGGGGAGATGCCGCCCGAAAGGCTTGGGATTTGACGCAAGATGCGATCGCCCAAAAAATCGCCTGTTATCCCTATTCCGAAGTCAAAATTATCGCCCCGATCCCGCAACCGAAACGGAATATTTTCTGTCTGGGCAAGAACTATTTGGATCACGCCAAAGAAATGCTCGGCCGGGTGGACAAGGACGAAAAACTGCCCACCCAAATGATTATTTTCACCAAAACCACCACCAGCGTCATCGGCCCCGGAGATGACATCCCCAGCCACGGCGACCTGACATCCAAGTTGGATTACGAGGCGGAACTCGCCATTATTATCGGCAAACGGGGAATCAATATTTCCCCGGAAACGGCCTGGGATTACGTTTTCGGATATACCGCATTCAACGATATTTCGGCGCGGGATTTGCAGTCGGAACATCGCCAGTGGTTTCGCGGAAAAAGCCTGGACGGATTCGCTCCGATGGGTCCGGTTGTCGTCCACCGTTCCATCATGCCCGACCCGGAAAATATCGAGGTGTGTTCCCGAATCAACGGGGAAGAACGGCAGCGGGCGAAGTTTTCCCAGGTGATTTTCGACGTACCCGCCATTATTTCGACCCTCTCAAAAGGGATGACTTTATTACCCGGAGATATTATCGCGACGGGCACTCCGGCGGGGGTGGGAATGGGTTTTGATCCGCCCCGATTTTTGCGTCCGGGAGATGAAGCGATCGTCGAAGTGACGGGGGTGGGACAGTTGATCAACCGCGTGGTTTAATTGTAGGGGCGATTCGCGATCGCCCTCTCGGAATTTATGATAATCCCAATCTGCCCATCTCCCGCAGATTTTCAATCTTTATTCGGTATCAAGCAAACTTTGTGCCCTGCTAATCATTCGCGATACTTCCGGGTTGGCCTCGATACTGATGACTTCTATATCCGGGTGTTGAATCCTGAACACTCGAAAAACTTCATCCGCGAACGCCTGACCAATTGCTTCTACACCCGAAAAGTCAAACACTACTGTTTTGAATTTATCAATCCTTGCCAATAATCTCTTGGCTTGAGATCTGGATACCAGTTTTTCATCGCCATATTGTGCCAAACGCACGGGTACTACAGTTTTGGTAAAAGCGTAATCATCCCCCGAGAAAGTATCAAATATTTTGCTAACATTTCTCGATGTATTGTTGTTCAGCCTCATAAATACTAGCGTCCCAGATGAATGTTGTTGTGCTTCCAAAATCCAGTCTTCTACTTGATTAAATTTATGGGAAAAATAAACATTACCCGAGAGAATGGCAAATTCATCAAACATACGCGATGTGAAGAAAATACCCTCACCACTATGACGATCTGGATCGGTTGTCAGCTTGCCTTTTGCAAGTTCTAAAATGGCATGACGTTCATCAGATAAATTGATCTCTCTTTTGATTTTTTTGAAGATCCCTTCTCCATCATCAATAATGCTGATATCTGTATTGATTGCATCTCTTTGAAATTTGATAATTACAGACTGACCAGATGAATGGTCTATGGCATTATTCAACATCTCATTAAATCCATACAGCCAAATATCCCTGACGTTATCAGGTAAATCAGCGATCAATGCCCGAATATCAGAGTCCCAAACAATATCTTCTTTAAGATTTCCATCGATTGGATAAGACTGCATCCATTCGACCAGTGGATGCAAGCGATAGCTTCTGCTTCTGGTGGAACCTTCAACAACAATAGCTTGCTGTTTGACGAGCCGTTGAATATGCTTATTGACCGCTTGCCGAGTAATGCCAAATTCTTGAGCAGCTAGAGATGCAATATCATTCGGATGAGCTTCTACATTTTCTAAGATAAATTGGCGAATCTGTTCACCCCGTTTGCGGACTTTGATCATGATTTCCTTTACCCAACCAATATCAACCCTACGATCATCTATTGTCAACCCTGTGTGTTATATTGTCAACCTTGACGATTTGACGGTACAGCCAATAAAAGGGATGTGTCGGGGAAATGCGAGTTGGAGGGCGCAAGCCTTGCGCCCCTACGATTTATGTCAAATTTCATGAACCAGTCTTGACTTCTCCCCGGTCTAAAGACGCGGGGATTCTTAAGCAGTCCAAAACTGAACTCTTAAAGGCATAGTCAATGTG
>NZ_JAYFER010000633.1:0-404 GCF_055795065.1 Lyngbya sp. CCY1209 | reverse complement strand
TATCAAGACGGAACCGAGCTCGGCACCACAATTGCCGACGCGGACGGTAACTGGACCTTTACCCCCACCGCCGCCTTAACCGAAGGCACGTTTAGCTTGACGGCTCAAGCTACCGACGCGGCGGGGAACATCTCCGAAACCTCTGCGGCACTCAGTCTCACCGTGGATACCACCGCGCCGGATACCACCCCACCCGACGCCCCGGTTATCACCAGCGACGGTATCACCAACGACACCACCCCCGACATCACCGGCACCGCCGAACCCGGCAGCACCGTCACTATTTATCAAGACGGAACTGAGCTCGGCACCACCACCGCCGATGATTCCGGCAACTGGAGTTTCACCCCCACCGCCGCCTTAACCGAAGGCACGTTTAGCTTGACGGCTCAAGCTACCGACGC
>NZ_JAYFER010000632.1:0-312 GCF_055795065.1 Lyngbya sp. CCY1209 | reverse complement strand
AACTGGAGTTTCACCCCCGCCACCGCCTTGGCAGAAGGTACGTTCAACTTGACGGCTACAGCCGCAGACGCGGCGGGGAACATCTCCGAAACCTCTGTGGCACTCAGTCTCACCGTGGATACCACCGCGCCGGATACCACCCCACCCGACGCACCAGTTATCACCAGCGACGGTATCACCAACGACACCACCCCCGACATCACCGGCACCGCCGAAGCCGGCAGCACCGTCACTCTTTATCAAGACGGAACCGAGCTCGGCACCACAATTGCCGACGCGGACGGTAACTGGACCTTTACCCCCACCGCCGCC
>NZ_JAYFER010000631.1:0-23763 GCF_055795065.1 Lyngbya sp. CCY1209 | reverse complement strand
GACTCAAGTCGCCGTTCGTTTTTCCTCCCTGCTCTAAAGAGACAGAGCTTCCAAACGTATCGGAGATTTTACGTGACAAATTCGGCGATCGCATTTCCAAGAAGACATTAAACCATCAAATGCGATCGCGGGCAACGAAACTGGAACGTTCAGTCCGGGCGGCGGTGGCGGACCCGGATGCGATCGTTCATTCCATTGATGGCGCGCCCTTGTCGTCAAAATTCCGCGACTTTTCCCCGATATCGAAACTGGAACGTTCAGTCCGGGCGGCGGTGGGGGGGCCCGGATGCGATCGTTCATTCCATTAATGGCGCGGCCTTGTCACCGAGAAGCGATCGCGGGCAACGAAACTGGAACGTTCAGTCCGGGTGTCGGTGGGGGGCCCGGATGCGATCGTTCATTCCATTGATGGCGCGGCCTTGTCACCGAGAAGCGATCGCGGGCAGCGAAACTGGAACGTTCAGTCCGGGTGTCGGTGGGGGGGCCCGGATGCGATCGTTCATTCCATTGATGGCGCGGCCTTGTCACCAAATTTAACGCGATCTTAAATTCTCCCATCGTCGGAACACAGATCCGCCGCCATCTCCCCAAACGCGACCATTTCCGCCGACAGAGGGGCGATCGCGGGGACGGGATTGCCACTATACTTTGAACTGAAAAGCGATTTATGAAAGATAATAATGGCAGCCAAAAACGTGAGTCCCCTGGCCGGGAAAGTGGCCCCCGCCGAGATTTTGGAAGATATTGATCGCCTCCTGGACCAATACTATTGGGTCCACCCCGATCCCAACAATCCCCAACAGCAGGTGAGTTTCGGAACTTCCGGACACCGGGGATCTTCGGCGAACGGCACTTTCAACGAAGATCACATCCTAGCCGTCACCCAGGCGACGGTGGAATACCGGAAAAATCATGGCATCACCGGCCCCCTGTACATGGGGATGGACAGCCACGCCCTCTCGGAACCGGCCCAGAAAACCGCTTTGGAGGTACTCGCGGCTAACGGCGTGGAAACCTGCATCGCCCGGGGAGAAGGGGGGGCCCGCTTCACCCCCACCCCGGCTGTCTCCCACGCCATCCTCACCTACAACCGAAACCGGACGGAAGGTTTGGCGGACGGCATTGTGATCACGCCGTCCCACAACCCCCCCGGCGACGGTGGCTTCAAGTACAACCCCCCCTCCGGCGGTCCGGCTGGCCCAGAAATCACCAAGTGGATTCAGCAGCGGGCGAACGAACTCCTGGCCGAGGGCAATCAGGGCGTGAGTCGCAGCCCGTACCAACAGGCCCTCTACGCCAGCACGACCCATATTTTTGACTTTATCACCCCCTACGTCGCCGACCTGGAAAATATCGTCGATATGGGGGCGATCCGAGACTCAGGAATCCGCATCGGCGTCGATCCGTTGGGAGGTTCCAACATCGCCTACTGGGGACCGATCGCGGAACGTTACGGCTTGAATTTGACGGTGGTGAACGACACCATCGACCCCACCTTCGGATTTATGACTGTGGACCGGGACGGCAAAATTCGCATGGATTGTTCTTCCCCCTACGCGATGGCGAATTTGGTCAAACTCAAAGACGACTACGACATCGCCTTCGGCAACGACACGGACTCGGACCGCCACGGTATCGTCACCCCCAGCATGGGACTGATGAACCCGAATCATTTTTTATCGGTGGCGATTTGGTATTTATTTACGAATCGCGATGGGTGGACTCAAGAGAGTGCGATCGGCAAAACCCTGGTCAGCAGCAGCCTAATTGATCGCGTCGCCAAGGATATCGATCGCAAATTGTGCGAGGTTCCAGTGGGTTTCAAATGGTTCGTTGACGGGTTGTTAGACGGTTGCTTCGGGTTCGGCGGCGAGGAAAGTGCGGGGGCGTCTTTCCTGCGGACGGACGGGACGGTTTGGACGACGGATAAGGACGGGATCATCATGGATTTGTTGGCGGCGGAAATTACTGCCAAAACGGGCAAAGATCCCGGAATTCATTATAAGGAACTGACGGAACGTCTGGGACGGGCTTACTATTCCCGCATCGATTCTCCCGCCACGCCGGAACAAAAAGCCCGGTTGAGTAAGCTGTCGCCGGAGGACGTGAAGGCTTCAACTTTGGCGGGGGATGCGATCGTCGCCAAGATGACGAAGGCGCCGGGAAATGATGCAGCGATCGGCGGTTTGAAGGTAACGACGGAAGAGGGTTGGTTCGCGGCCCGCCCGTCGGGGACGGAGGATGTTTACAAGATCTACGCCGAGAGTTTCAAGGGTGAAGATCACCTGAATCAAATCCTTCAGGAAGCCCAAAATATCGTCAGCGATACGTTTTAGAATCGATGGGGTTTGATCCCCCTAAATCCCCCTTAAAAAGGGGGACTTTGAGAGGAAAGGGGCAAACCGCCCCTTTTTTGTTTTAATGGTGGGTGTCGGATAAAATTCGGCACTGCTTGGGAATCAATTCCCAAGCTATAGCAGACCGTTTTGAATTTTAACCACAGAGACACAGAGAACACAGAGGGAGGATATGTCCTAACCTAAATGAATAGCAGAAATCCTCTCAAGAGGATTGCCAACCTTTTCTACAGCAATTTTCCAGTCGGTGAGGTACGCCGGCTAATTCAAAGTCCCCGTTGAAGTCAAAGCGAAGCATCTTTTTACAGTCAAAAACCTAAATTTACAACAACTGATTTTTCGGGGTAGATATCACGGACATTTCTTGAATGTCCACATCTTCAGTTCCGTAAACGCCCCGGGCGGTGGTGACGAGACTTTCCAGTGTTTCTTCGTTTCTGACTTTTCCTTTCAAGACGACGGTATTTCCGGTTTGTGCCACCCAAACGGATTGCAGATCGGACAATTCCGGATGTTCGTCGAAAGCCAAAGCCACCCGCTTCGCCAAACCGCTTTGGTCGTATTTGCCATCAATTCCCATCCGTTCGGGGGGAACCAATCCCTGGGATTCTTGTACGGCAGGTTGGTCGGAACCCTGGGCATTTTTGACGGCTTGCTTATTTTCGGCTTGTTTGGCTTTTTCTTCTTCCTCGCGTCCGAATAATCGACTCAGCCAACTCATAATCATTCCTCCTGATCGCAAATTTGCAATTTTAATTAGGATAAATAAAAGTTTCTTGCAATTTCATCCATCTGAGGTTATAATTTTATTTGCAATCACTTTTCCTGCGATCGTCGTTGTTGCGCTTCAGCGCCCTTCCGCCGACCTGCCAGCCCAAATCGAAAAGAAAAAAATTTATTAATTGTTGATTGTTAATTGTTAATTGTTCGTCACCGTGAGCAGTTCCACCATGTTAGAAACGGATGTCGTCGTCATTGGCAGCGGGATCGGCGGATTGAGCTGTGTGGCGCTGCTGGCGCGGTACGGCTTCGATGTCGCCGTCTGCGAGAGCCATTCCATCCCCGGCGGTGCGGCCCACGGGTTTGATCGCGGCCGCTACCGGTTCGACTCCGGACCTTCGCTGTACTCTGGCATGAGTTACAGTCCCTCCCCCAACCCCCTGCGGCAGGTATTGGATGCGATCGCGGAATCTCCCGAGTGGGCCACCTACGACACCTGGGGATGCCACCTCCCGGAAGGGCAGTTCGATACGACAACTGCGGGGGGAAACCGCCGTGTCGGAGTGGCGGGAATTGCAGCGGGTGATGGAACCCCTCAAGGATGCGGCGATCGCCCTTGCGCCGCTGGCCCGGCGGCTGGACTGGGGGGTGGCGCTCACCGCCGGACGGCATTTTTTGCCGCTCCTGGGACACATCGGCGACATTCCCAAATTGACGGGCCCGGCCGGGAAAACACGCGATCCACGTCTACACCCCCGGCAACGAACCCTACGATCTGTGGGCGGGACTCGATCGCAATTCCCCCGCCTATCAAAAACGGAAGGAAGAACGGGCCGCCCCGATGTGGGAGGCGTTGGAACGGATTATTCCCGATATCCGTGATCGCGCCGAGGTGACGCTGGTGGGGACGCCCCTCACCCACGAGAGATTTTTGCGTCGTCACCGGGGTTCCTACGGCCGGGCGATCGCGGCTGGGGAGGCCCTGTTTCCGGGAGCGACGACCCCCTTGACGGGGCTGCTGTGCTGCGGAGATTCAACGTTTCCGGGGATCGGTTTGCCGGCTGTTGCGGCCAGTGGCGCGATCGCGGCCAACACCCTCGCCCCCGTGGAAAAGCATTTAGAATTGTTGGGATGCGTGCAGGTCATCGGTAATCGGTAATCAGGAATCAGGAATCGGGAACTGAAACGGCTTTTCTATAAGGCTTTTAAGAATGATCGATCCTCGGATCGACTAATTCGCCATAGCCGGACGGATCAAAATCACGGTGCAGTTGCAGCCGCGGGCGATCGTCTCCGGGAGGTTGCCGTGGATTGCGCGTTGGAGCATTCCTTCCCGGCTGGCGCCGACAACGACGACATCGCACCGTTCTTTGTGGACGACATCCAAGACGGCGTCAGCGACGGAATGGGCGCAGACGGAACTCATCGTCACGGAGCCGTTGAGGCGGTGGCCCCAATTCTCCACTTCCAACTGTAACCGGCGCAATTCCGAGTCAGAAATATTCTTTTTCACCACCTTCAATAACCGCACGTCCGGCTGCAAACTCAAATTCACCAAACCGGGCAAAATCCGCATCGCCGCGGCGTGTCGCACTCCCGTCCGCAGGGGCACCAGCCACCGTCGCCAGATCGGAAATTGCAGCGATCGTCGCCCGGAGGGATGGTTAAAAATGCGGTGTACGTCCCGCCCCCACTTCACCAAAACCACTTCCCCGGGTGCCTGGCGGATAATCGCATCGACCACCGATCCAAAGATGCGGTCGGCGGTGGATTTTTCCCCCTGCCACCCCATCAAAGTCAGGTCGATGTGTCGCTCCTTCACGGTCTCCAAAATCGCCTGGGTGACGTCGTGGGCGACCCTGACCTGGGTGTGGAGGGGCACTTGCCAGCGGCGGGCGATGCGTTCGGCTTCCCGCAGTAGTTGGCGGCTTTTAGTGATCCGGACGGAGGTTTCGGCGGGCAGTTGATGCCGGGGAATAGTAATAATCGTCAGGCATTCCAACTCATAATTCCGTTCCCGGGCGATGGAGGCGGCGACGTGGAGTAGGGCGGCGGCGGTTTTGGGGTTGTACAGGGACACCAGAATCCGGCCGTTGCCCACGCAGGGGCCCTGGGTCTGATAGACGACGTAGGAGGGGACTGGGTGGGGTCCGACTTGGGTGGTTTCCCCGCTCAGGTATCCCAGTTCGCCGCGGATGATGTCGCTGCGGGTGATGATGCCCACCAGGTGTCGCCCCTCCACGACGGGAAGGCGGCTCAACTTCTGGCGTCCGAGGAGGTAGAGCACTTCGCTGAGGGGGGCGTCCGGCTGGATGGTGACGGGTTGGGGGGTCATCAACTTGTAGAGGGGGGTGTCTTCCGGGAGTTCGTGTTTGTGAATTCTCGCCATGTCGGTTTGGGTGATGATGCCGACCAATTTGCCTTGATCGACGACGGGGAAGCCGCGGTGGTGCGATCGCGAAAAGGCCTGCATCACCTGTCCGACGCCGAGTCGGTAGTCGAGGGTTTCCACCTGTCGCTGCATGACATCCTCGGCCCGCAGGGTATTCAAAGAAACGTGGTCGCCGGGGTCGGGGCGGTCGAGTTCGATGCCGTTCAACTCCAGGAGGCGATCGTAGAGGGACTGTTTGTCGAGCTTTTCGGCCATCAGGTAGGCGGTGATCGAACAGACCATCAGGGGGAGCACCAAATTGAAATCGGCGGTCATCTCAAACACGATGACCACGGCCGTCACCGGTGTCCGGGACACGGCGCAGAAGAACGCGCCCATCCCCGCGAAGGCGTAGGTGGTGTGGGGTTGCAGGTCGATGGTGGAGGCTTGCCAGAGGCCGATGGTGTCCCCCAAGGCGGCGCCCAAAATCAGGGACGGGGCAAATAACCCCCCGGGCGCCCCGGAACCTGCGGCGATGCTGGTGAGGGAAAACTGCACGACGAAGGCCAGGGCGGTGGTCGTCCAGAGAATGTTACCGCTGAGGATAAACTCCCGCAACCCGGCATTGTCCCGAAAGGTGGCGGGGAGGATGGAGACGACCCCGCCGCAGATCAACCCGGCTTGGGCCATCCGCAGGGGCAGGCCCAGCTTCAGGGTGTGGCGGTTGAGCTTTTGGAGGGCGACGATCGCCCGGCTGAAGAGGACGCCGAAGGCTCCCGACAGGATGCCGAGGAGGATGTAAAAGGGGATTTCCGGCAGTTCGATGAGCCATTCCTGGTAGAGGGTTTCGACGGGGGTGGAGGTGGCGGGGGGGATGCCCATTTCTTGATTTCCCAACAGCCTAGACACCACCGCCCCGGTAAAGGAGGCGATGATAGCCGGTCCGAGGGTGAGGCCGGAGACGTCGTGGAGGAGGTCTTCGACCACGAACAACACCCCGGCGATGGGGGCGTTGAATCCGGCTGCGAGCCCGGCGGCGGCTCCGCAGGCGATCAGTTGGCGGCGGTAGTTGGGGGAGGTGGGGACCCAGCGGCTCACCCAGGCGGCGAGGGACGCCCCGATCTGCACGGTCGGTCCCTGTCGCCCCAGGGTGAATCCGGAGGCCATCGTCACCATCGTGCCGACGAGTTTGACGAGGGCGACGCGCAGGTCGAGGGAAATTTTCGTCCCCCCCAGGGCAGCTTTGACTTGTGGGATACCGCTGCCGGCTGCTTCCGGGGCGACCCGCTCCACCAGGAACCCGGCCAGGAAGCCGCCGCAGACGCCGAGCAGGGGCAGGAACGGCCAGGCGGAGTATTGGGCGGAGCCGTGTACGCGCCAGGAGCCCAAGAATCCGGCTCCCGCCCGCAGGCAGAAGGCGGCGATCCCGGAAATCAACCCGATCAAACAGGCTTCAAAAATTGCCAGACGCTTGGGGCCGCCGATAAATTGCTGGGCGATGGCGCGGAATTGAAACTGTAGCTGTTCGCGGGTGGGAAGTCGCCGGCTCATAGGGGGAAGTTGAAGGGACGGGTAACGCGATCGCCCCGACGGTGGGATCTGGGGGGAGTTCGGGTCAAAAAATACCACCGCCGGTCAGTCGCATTTTCTGTTCAGACTGCTGGCAAATTCCGGATACGCGAGTATTATAGGTGGTTTTAACTTCCCCTGGCAGGGGGTCGAACATTGGGATCTCAAATCTGTGCGATCGCCTAATCTTCCCACCCCAGGGCGCGACTGATTTGGTGGGAAATATCGAGGGGATCGAAGGGTTTGCCGACCACCGCCACGGCCCCCAGACCCAAGCACCAGTCCCGTTCGGCGGGGGAATGCTTGGCGGTAAGGAAGACCACCGGGATGGAAGCGGTGGTCGAATTGGCTTTCAGGCGTTTGATGGTGGCGGCTCCGTCCATGTCGGGCATCATCACGTCCAGGAGGATAGCATCGGGTTGCGATCGTTGAGCCAAGTCGAGTCCCTCGGCGCTGGAGGATGCCACCATCACCTCCCATCCCGCTTCAAGTTCCAAACAGCGCCGGGTGACGATCAAAATATCCTCTTCATCGTCGATCATCAAAATTCTTTTAGTCATCAATTGTCCCTGGTCAATTGTCCCTGGTCAACTATCAATTATCAATTTCTCCCCCACCGAAATTACAACTGCGGACTTGATTGCGTCCGGCTTCTTTAGCCGAGTAGAGTGCGGCATCTGCGGAGCGGTAGAGGGACTGCAAATCCGGGCCGTCGTCGGGATACTGGGCCACCCCGGCGCTGAATGTCACCGAAATAACCCTCCGATCTTCGGAAACCAGAGCTTCCAGACGCCACCGTTCCAAAACCGTTTCCAGGCGTCGGAGGCCGTCCGCCTTGCCGGTGCCGTACATCGCCACGGCAAATTCTTCACCGCCCCAGCGTCCAACGACATCCTCCTTGCGGAAGACACTTTGCAGCAGTTCCCCGAAGCGGTGCAGGACCCAATCCCCCGTGGCGTGGCCGTAGCGGTCGTTGATCTCTTTGAAATGGTCGAGATCCAAAATAGCGAAACACAGGGGTTGTTTTTGGCGGCCGGCCATGCGGAGGAGGCGGTTGATGTCCTGGCTGGATTTCTGGCGGTTCGCGACCCCGGTGAGGGTATCAACTTCCGCGAGGTTGCGCCACAGGCGGCTGCGGTGCAGGCGGTTGAACAGGCGTGCGATCAGTTCCGGGCCAACCACAGGTTTGCCGATGAAGTCGTCGGCGCCGGCGCCGAAGACCCGGGAGATAGTTTCGGGGTCGGTGTGGCTGGTCAAAATCAGGATGGGCAGGTAACGCCAACGGGGTTCGTTGCGAATCACCTGGCAGAGTTCGATGCCGTTGTAGTGGGGCATTTCCACGTCCAGGATGAGCAGGTCGGGGGTGGAGAGTTCCAGGGCTTCCCAAAACTTGCGGGGGGTGCCGAGGGTTTCCACCTGGAGGCCGAAGGGGGACAGGAGGGTGGTGAGCAGTGCCAAAATTTGCGGGTCGTCGTCGATCGCCATGATCCGGCCCCGGGTAATATTATTTTGCAGGACTTCCGTGGCCAGATCCAAAATCTGCTCGGTGGGCATCGGTTTTTGCAAGAAGGCGCGGCTGCCCAGACGGCAGACGGTGAGGCGATCGATGAAATTAGCCCGCACGGAGAGGACGACGACGGGAATTTCCGGGCGGTGGTAGGCGAGGTCTTCCAAGAGCATGAACCCATCTTCTTCGGGGCTGGGAAAATTGAGGTCTAACAGGATCAAACTGGGTGTGGATTCCACCAGCATGGCTCGGGCGACGCCAACGCTCGGTGCCGTCCGGGCTTCCATGCCGCGGATTTTGGCTTCCCGGGCAATTTGTTCGCTCAACAGGGTGTCGTCATCAACGATCAACAGGCTGGGGCAGTCCTTGAGGTGGGGGGAGGGGACTTGGGACTCGGAAATCGATTCTCGGGGGTGTCTTTGGAGGACTTCGTAGAGTTCATCCGTCCACTTTTGAAGCTGGTGGTGTTGGTAGGGGTTCAGGGGTTGGTCGCCGGAGAGCAAATATTCGATTTTCCGGGCCAGTTGGGAGCCGCGGGCGAATCCGAAGGTTCCCAAGGAACCGGCGAGTTTGTGGGCTTCTTGGTAGGCTTGCCGGCGATTGGGTTCGAGTTTGACATCTGGATGGTTCAGGCTTGCCAGATCTTGAATAACCTGAACGCGGGCGATGGTTTTTTCTCGAATGTTTTCCCAAATTTGGCTGACGGCTTCGAGTACGGACTGGTCGGACTGAGATTTGGGGGCAGGGGGCGGGGCGGAATTTTTGAGACGATATCCCAGACCGTAGACATTTTCGATGGTATCAAAGGCGGCCCCGGCGGCTTTCAATTTCATCCGCAGACTTTTGACGTGGGCTCGGACGGTGTTTTCCGAGGGCGGTTCTTCTCCGGACCACAGGTGTCCGATGATGGTGTCGTAGCTGAAAACCCGGCAGGGGCTGCGGAGCAACAGTTCCAAAAGGCCGTATTCTTTGGGGGTGAGGGGGAGGGCCGAGCCGTCGTAGGAAATTTCGCAGTGGGCCGGGTCCAGCCGCAGGTTGCCCCAACTGAGGACGGGGGGCGTGGAGATCACCCCCCGGCGCAACAGGGCGCGGACCCGGGCGATCAATTCCGGGAGCACGATGGGTTTGACCAGGTAATCGTCGGCTCCGGCGTCGAGTCCGAGGACTTTATCCTGGCAGGTGTCCCGGGCGGTGAGCAGGAGGACGGGCATCTGGTAGCCGCGCGATCGCAGTTTCCGGCACAGGGTGATGCCATCGAGTTTGGGGAGCATCACGTCGAGCAGGATCAAATTGTAGTCGAAGGTTTGAACGTAGTTCCACCCTTCTTCTCCGTCCGCGGCGATGTCCACCACATAATTCTGGGATTTGAGAAGTTTGACCAGTTCTTCTGCGAGTTGTTCGTCATCGTCAATGAGAAGGATTTTCATGGGTCAATGCCATCCGATTCTTGATGGGGGTATCGGCCAGAAAGCGTTTTCAAAAGTGTCGTCTTCGACCGGTTGGTTTTCAATTCCGATCCGACTCGTGCGATCGCCGTTTTCAATGGGTTGATGGTGGGGCGAAAATTCCGTCCCACCTGAGATTTTAACTAATTTTTAGTTTCAAAAAATGGGTATTTGGAGGGAAGACGGAGTGACCCTGGAGGGGGGGCTGAGATTTCCCGTCCCCACGGAGGATGACCTTTCAAATTTGCGGTTTTTGATCGCCGGCAAGAAACCGCGTCGAGACCGAAAAATCGCGCCATTTTGCCAGCCGTGGAGAATCGGGACCCCAATGACAGCCGCCCCAACTCTATCCAAACAATTATATCTCACCCGTGTCGAGTTTTTTTTCGGGTCAGGTCTTCTCAACATCTCCAACTGTCAACTCGGGTCACGAAGACCGTATCGGCTGGGACGGTTTCAATTCAAATCCCGGTCGGGAGGTGACGGCGGAGCGATCGCTTTCCCAGGTAAAAATCGGGGGATCTCGCCCCCGCCGCCCCTGTAAAGAAATGTAAAATCACCGCCCATTTTGACTCCCCGAGCAATCGCGGTAAGATCGGCTCAACATTGGCAACCCCACCTCGACTGGGAAAAATCGGAATCCATGAAACCGAAAATCAAAGATCAACTCGCGTGGCAACAAGCAGAATTACTCATGCAACCCGCCCTGATCCGAATCCTGGACACCATCCGCCAACACCTAGAAACCTCCGGTTGGAAGGGCAGTTACGAAACCGTCCAAACGCCCTATCCGGGCTACCTGCTGAAGCTGGAACGGGACGGCCGGGAAGTCAGCGTGGATATTTGGGATCTGTGCTATCAAATCTGTTTCCGGGACTACTCCCCCACCCACGCCGATGCAGAAACCCGGGAAGTTGACATCGACACCAGCCTGATCGACGATGCGGGGGAGGTGG
The DNA here is from genome assembly GCF_055795065.1 of Lyngbya sp. CCY1209. NCBI lineage: Bacteria > Bacillati > Cyanobacteriota > Cyanophyceae > Oscillatoriales > Microcoleaceae > Lyngbya > Lyngbya sp. CCY1209. Next base: position 12,838 of record NZ_JAYFER010000631.1, on the reverse strand, counting down.
ACTGGAATCGACTTGATCGCAAAACCCGAGATATCATCGAGGATCTGTTCGCCAATTTAACCCCGACGGAATCATGATTCAAACCCTACACGACATCCAAACATCGACGGGCGCCGTATTCGACGACTCCGGCGCGGTTCCCCTCAGTTTCAATAATGACGCCGAAGCGATCGCGGCCACTCAAACGGGGGCGGCCCTGTGCGATCGCTCCCACTGGGGGCTGCTGAAACTCTCGGGCGAAGATCGCCTCACCTTCCTCCACAACCAGAGCACCAACCAAATCAGCGCCCGGGAGCCCGGACAGGGGTGCGACACCGTTTTCGTCACCTCCACCGCCCGCACCATCGACCTCGCTACAGCCTACATGACCGAGGACGCGGTGTTGCTGCTGGTGTCCCCCAACCGTCGCGAGTATTTGCTCGAATGGCTTGATCGCTACATTTTTCCGATGGATCGAGTGAAATTGCAAGATCTCGGCGACGAATTCGCCCCCTTCAGCGTGATCGGACCCCAGAGCACCCAAATGTTGGAGAAGCTAGGGGTGGCGGTTCGGGCAAATTTGCCCCCCGGCCACCACTGGGTAACGGAGTTGGGGGGTGCGGCGGTGCGGATCGCGGCGGGTAGTGGTTTGGCGACGGCGGGATATACCCTCATCGTCCCCGCAGAGGCGGCTGCACCCCTGTGGAATTCCTTAACCGAGGCCGGGGCCATTCCGATGGGCGATCGCGTTTGGGAGCGGCTCCGCATCGAACAGGGGCGTCCGGTTCCCGATCGCGAACTGACGGAAGATTACAACCCCCTAGAAGCCGGACTGTGGGAAACGATTTCTTTTGAAAAAGGCTGTTATATCGGCCAGGAAACCATCGCCCGCCTCAACACTTATAAAGGTGTCAAACAGCGGCTTTGGGGGATTCGCCTGCGGGAGGCTGCCGAGCCCGGAACGGCGATCGTCCTGGAGGGCAAAAAGGTAGGCAAACTGACGAGCGTCATCGAAACGGAGGCCGGTCCATTCGGGTTAGCCTACGTCCGCACCAAAGCCGGGGGGCCGGGGTTGACGGTGGAAGTGGGAACCACAGCGGGAGAAATCGTCGAGGTTCCGTTTTTGAGCCACCCTCAAGAGTCGTGAATGGGACATAATAGAAATCAGCCGGTCGCAGATCGGGGGTCCGTCTCCGTCCCGTGAGTTAATTGTTTGACCGATGAAACTTTTTTCCCGTCTGCCGGCTCGAATTGTCGCCGGATTTCCCCTGCGAGTCGTTTTGATCGTCCCATTTTTACTGCAAATTTTCGGGACGGTCGGACTCGTGGGGTATCTGTCCTACCGAAACGGACAGCAGGCGGTAGAAGATTTAGCGGCCCAGTTGATGGACGAGGTGAGCGATCGCGTCGAACTGTATTTGGAAACCTATTTGGCGACGCCCGAACTGATCAATCGCATCAATGCGGATGCCGTCCGCAACGGCCAACTGGATTTACAAAATTTACCCCAGTTGGAACGGCATTTTATCGCTCAAATTCAACAGTTTGAATCGGTCAGCACGATCCTGTTTGGAGGTCCCGACGGCCGGTTCAGAACCATCCACCGGACTCCTTTTTGGGACGATCGATTAGAGCTGGGCAAATCCGATCCGGTGAATCCGGATAGATTTGATGTTTATGCGATCGAAAATCAGGGTCGTTCAATTCGTCTATTTGACACATTAAATCCGTTTCCGGTGCGCGATCGTCCCTGGTATCAGTCAGCGGTCGAGAATCGATGGCGGGGATGGAGCGAACTCTTTCAAATTGGTCAAGAGCCGTCCCTTGCCGTGAATGCCTACCATCCCATTTACGACTCGGAAACCTCCGAATTAATCGGCGTCTTTTCAGTCAATTTGAGTTTGATCGACATCAGCAATTTTCTCGGCTCCATGACCCTCGGTCCGTCCGGCGAAGTTTTCATTATCGAAACCGACGGCGATCTGATCGCGAGTTCGGCCGACGAAACGCCGTTCGAGGTCGAAGAAACCCAAACCCTGCAAAAGCGTTATCGTCAGTTGCGGCCCCATGAGAGCGAAAATGATCCGATATCGGTCGCCGGCAGATATCTGAAATCCGGCGATGTAGACCTGTCTAAAATTGACCGAAAAGAAAAGGTAAACTTTGTCGAAAATGGCAAAAAATATTTTATTAAAATCGTCCCTTTTGATGCCAAGATTAAAGATTGGTTTGTGATCGTCGTCGTCCCCGAATCCGACTTCATGACGAGGATTGATGCCAATACGCGGATGACGGTTATTTTATGTCTGGTGGCTTTGGGGGTGGCGACGGTTTTGGGAATTGTTACCGTCCGTTGGATCGTTCAGCCGATATTAAAAATCAATAATGCTGCCAAAGAAATCGCGATCGGAAATTGGGGGCAACATATCCGAATCGAGCGAAAGGATGAATTGGGAGAATTGGCTGATTCCTTCAATCAAATGGCTGTCCAATTGCAAACATCTTTCGCCCGACTCAAAGAGAGCGAAAATCGCCTGACTCAATATTTAGAAGCCCTGCCGGTGGCGGTTTCCGTCCACGATGCCACGGGACGGCTGTATTATGCCAATCAAACCAGCAAAAAAATATTGGGAATTCAATCGCCTTTAGATGCCGGAACGCCAGAACTCAGTCGGGCTTATCAAGTGTATCGTTCCGGAACTGAAAAAACTTATCCGGCGGAGGATTTACCGGTTGTCAGAGCTTTAAAAGGAGAACTGTTTTACGCCGACGATCTTGAGATTAACGCGGGCGATAAAGTCGTACCCATCGAAGTGTGGGCGACCCCAATTTACGACGATTTCCGTCAGGTCGTGTACGCGATCGCGGCATTTCAAGACATCACCCAGCGAAAACAAGCTGAACGGGTTTTAGCAGACTATAATCGCACGTTGGAAGCCACAGTAAACCGGCGGACTCAAGAACTGGCGGAAGCGAAAGAAAAAGCCGAAGTTGCCAACCAAGCCAAAAGTTTGTTTATCGCCAATATGAGCCACGAACTCCGCACGCCGCTGAATGCGATCATCGGCTTTTCTCAAATTATGAATCGTTCCGATCGCCTGTCGCCGGAGGAACGGGAAAATATCGAGATCATCAACCGCAGCGGGGAATATTTGCTGACCCTAATCAATCATATTTTGGATCTGTCGAAAATTGAGGCGGGAAAAATGAGCTTAAATCCCCAAAATTTCGACCTGTACCGGCTGTTGGACGAGATCGAAGAATTATTTAAACTGCGATCGCGCGATCGGGGATTGCAGCTCAATTTTGACCGGGCGGAGGACGTTCCCCGATACGTTCAAACCGACGAGCTGAAATTGCGGGAAGTTTTGATCAATTTGCTGGCCAATGCCGTCAAATTTACCCGCCGGGGTGGCGTGTCGGTGAGAGTGAGGAACCGGCCGACGGAACCGGAACCCCCGACGCGGACTTTGTGGTTTAAAGTCGAAGATACGGGGGTCGGCATTGCCCCGGAAGAAATCGACCAACTGTTTGAATCGTTCAGCCAAACTGAAAGTGGAAAAAAAGTCCAAGAGGGGACGGGTTTGGGGTTGTCGATCAGTCGAAAATTCGTGCAACTGATGGGGGGCGAAATTCGGGTAAAAAGTCGGGTGGGATTCGGGACGGTTTTTGACTTTAATATTGAGGTGAAGTTGGTTCGAGAAACGGATATTGAAACTCCCGCCCCGGCCCGCAGGATTACGGGCCTCGCCCCCAATCAACCGAATTACAAAATTTTGATCGTCGATGACAATTCCCTCAACCGGCAACTGCTGGTCAAATTGCTGAATCCGCTGGGATTTGAGTTAAAAGAGGCGGCGGACGGAAAAGAGGCGATCGCCATTTGGGAGGACTGGCAACCCCATTTAATTTGGATGGATATGAGGATGCCCGTGATGGACGGTCACGAAGCGACCCGACGGATTAAAATGAACTCGAAGGGGCGAGAAGCGAAAATTATTGCCATTACTGCCAGCGTGTTAGAAGAGGATAAAAATCAGATCGTCGCGGCCGGATGCGATGATTTCGTCCGCAAACCGTTTCGAGAAGCGGTAATTTTTGAAATTTTAGAAAAATATTTGAAAGTTTGCTATGTTTATGAACAAACCGATGGTTCGGCAGGCAGAAAAGCTGATTTTTCCTTGGATGTCGCTCGCCTGGAGGTCATGCCGACAGATTGGTTGGTGCAGTTTCGCCAAGCCGCGATCGATTTGGATGATGATTGGGCTTTGGAACTGATCGCTAAAATTCCCGAAAATCACGCTTCTCTAGCCACCGCATTGACAGATTGTGTCAATCAATTTCGTTTCGATATAATTATCGATTTAATTGGAAAAATCGACTATGAGTCTACCTTTGAAACCCGCCCAACCTGACCACATCTTAATTGTTGACGATCAGCCCGAAAATCTCAAAGTCTTGACTCAGATGCTATCCCAGGAAGGGTACAAGCTGAGAAAGGCGATCGGCGGTGAAATCGCCCTGAAATCGGCATTTTCCAAGCCCCCAAATTTGATTCTTCTCGACATCCGGATGCCCGGAATCGACGGTTATGAAGTGTGTCAGAAATTAAAAGAAAATCCCCAAACCTCGGAAATTCCGATCATTTTTATCAGCGCCCTCGATGACCCTTTAAATAAAGTCAGAGCCCTAGAAATTGGCGGAAATGATTATATCACAAAACCCTTCCAGATTCAAGAGGTGATCGCCCGAGTTCGGCTCCAGTTGCGGCTGCAAAATCAAAAAAAACAGTTGGCAGAAAAAAATCGGCAACTTCAGCAAGAAATTGCCATTCGAGAGGAAGTAGAAAGCCACTTAAGGATACTGGATCAGGCGATTTCTGCCTGTCGGAACGGTGTCATCATTGCCGATGCCACTCAATCCGAAAATCCGATCATTTACGTCAATCCCGCCTTTGAACGAATTACCGGCTACTCCCGATCGGAAGTGGTGGGGAAAAATGGCCGTTTTCTACAGGGTACGGATCGCGATCAACCGGGGTTGGGGGTCGTCCGAAAAGCGCTGAAAAATCATGATAATTGTTGGGTGGAACTGCGGAACTACAAAAAAGACGGAACTCTATTTTGGAATGACGTGTCCATTTCTTCGGTGCGGAACTCTGAGGGGATTGTCACCCACTATATCGGCATCCAAACGGACATCACCGATCGCAAAAATATGGAGGAGGCTTTGAAGGCATCCGAGGCAAAATTTGCATCCGCCTTTCGGTCGAGTCCCGACCCGATCGCGATTTCGACCCTAGAAGACGGGCGCTATTTGGACATCAACGAAAGTTTTTGCAGTTTGATGCAGTATTCCCGGGAAGAGGCGATCGGAAAAACGAGTGCAGATCTCAACATTTGGGCTGACCCAGAAAATCGTTTACTCTACAACCAAGGACTTATAATGTCGGGCTACATTCGCGACAAAGAATTGCAATTTCGCACCAAAAACGGCGAAATCAAAACGATGCTAGTTTCGGCGGAATTGATAGAATTTTGGGGTCAAACTTGCGTTTTGACGGTCGGAAAAGATATCACCGAGCGCCAAAAAATTCAGGCTGCTTTGGAAGAAGCAAACCGACAGTTGCAGCATTTGGTAAACGTTGACGGTTTGACGCAGGTGGGGAATCGCCGCAGCTTCGACGAAAGGCTATATCAAGAATGGTGTCGGGCGAGCCGGGAACGACAACCCCTTTCTTTAATTCTGTGCGATGTCGATGACTTTAAAGCGTACAATGATTGTTACGGTCATCAGCGGGGAGATAACTGTTTAATTCAAGTCGCCAAAGCGATACGAGAGGCTCTCAAACGCCCCGCCGATTTCGTCGCCCGCTACGGGGGCGAAGAGTTCGTGGTGGTCTTGCCCAATACGGATATTGACGGGGGGGTGGAAGTGGCGGAACGGATTCGCACCCGCATCCGACACCTGCAAATTCCCCACGAAAAATCTCGGGTGAGTCAGTTTGTCACCCTCAGTATGGGGCTCGCCAGCCAGGTTCCGAATTGTTGTGCGACTGCGGTGGAAACGTTCGTCAATGCGGCCGATCGCGCCCTCTACCGAGCCAAACAAAACGGACGCGATCGCATCGAGATCGGAACCGTCAATTTTTCGGGCGATATGGCGCTATAACTGCCAGTAAAATAGCAAGGAAAATCGGCCGATCGCCCGCTCCTTTAAAGGTCGCTTCTTCCAGTCTTTCCAATTCGCCAAATAACTCTTCTCAAACGCCCCCAAAAATAGAGATTCCATGGGTTCCGCGAGATAGCGATCGCGCAACGTTAAATTCAACTCCTCATTTTGGAAAAAACTGCGAGGATCGAAATTCGCACTCCCCATACTCACCCAATCCTCATCGATCAATAATACCTTCGCGTGCATCATGCTGGGTTGGTATTCGTAAATCTCAATTCCCCCTTTTAATAAACAAGGATAAAGCTCCCGTGATGTATAATGAACGTAGGGTTTATCACAGCGTTTTCCCATCGTCAAAATCCGGATTTCCACCCCCCGCTTTCTCGCTTCCAACAGCAATTCTCGCGAGTTCGGATCGGGCAGAAAATAGGGACTGGCGATCCAAATTCGCCGCCTCGCCCCCGCGATCAAAGATTGAAATAAAGCGCGAATTCCGGAGTCCCGATAGCTGGGATCTTCCCCAGCGGTGACAATAATCGGTTCTTCGTCGCTTTCGTGGGGGCAAAGGTGATGTTCGGTAAAATCGGCGGTTCCCCCGGCATCCAGCCAATGTTGCAGGAAAATCCCCTGCAAGCGCGTCACCACCGGCCCCTGATATCGAACCTCATAATCCAACCAAGGAACTTGGGAATTATTCTTGTCTTTCCCATCCCAATCGTCTGCAAATCCCGCCCCGCCGACGAGGGCAACATTACCATCAATTAACAACAATTTGCGGTGATTTCGCTTCAAATGATAGAGGATATCTTTCCAACTAAATTCATTAAAAAAACGCACTTCAACGCCCGCATCTTCCAAATTTTTCCAATAGGATTTTGGCAGGGACTGGGTTCCGAAATCATCGATCAAGACTTGCACTTTTACCCCTTCCCTGGATTTTTTGACAATCGCTTCGGCGAATTGATCGGCGCGATCGCCGGGTAAGATAATAAAGGTTTCAAACTGGATCGACTCTTTCGCTTTTGCGATCGCGTCAAATCGGGCGGCGTAAATCCGTTCCGCCTCCACCCAAAATCCGGTCACTTTGCCGCAGCTAATAAAAGAGTCCGACAGGCAGGCGACGGTAAACCCGAAACTTTCGGCATCGGGGGCGGGCACATTTTTGAGGTGGTACTGGCGGCGTTCCCGGAAAACGCCCCGCAGGTAGAGGGTGAGAAAGATCAGCAGGACGAAAAAGAGGACGATTCCCCCCACCGATCCAAGCCATTCGGCAATCAATTCAATCATCATCCGACGGTTTGTAATTCAGATAATCGTTGTGTTCGATAATATCCGATTAAACCGCCGGCTAACATCACTTCAACTTGGCGATCGCTGAGGCTGTAGTTGACGCGGTAGGTGAGGTCCCGGGTGCGGTTTTTGAGAGCGATCGTGTCTCCCTCTTCGATCGCACGCCGCAAGTCCAGCAATTCCAACTCGTCCCCCGCCTTGATGGAGTCGTAATCCTCCGGGTCGATAAATTCCAGGGGTAAGATGCCGAAATTGGCGAGATTTTGCCAGCCGATGCGGGCGTAGGATTTGGCGATGACGGCGATCTGTCCCAAATAGCGGGGGGCGATCGCGGCGTGTTCCCGACTCGACCCCTGGGCGTAATTTTCCCCCGCAACGATGACGTGTCCGCCGTATTTTTCCTGGGTTTCTTTGGCGCGATCGGAGAAACTTTCGTCCACCATATAATAGACAAAATCGCTGATGCCGGGAATGTTGCTGCGGAACGGCAACACCCTCGCCCCGGCGGGGAGAATTTCGTCGGTGGAAATGTTGTCGCCCACCTTCAACAACACCGGAACTTCGGCGCGATCGGGCAGGGCGGGAAACTCGGGAAACGACTTGATATTCGGCCCCTTTACGAGTTCGATATCTCGATTGTCCGCCGGGGGTTCCACCAACATATCCGTGTTGATAATCAATTTTTCCGGCGCTTTAAACCGGGGATATTTCATGTCATAAATATTTTCCAAATCCCGAGGATCGGTAATTTTTCCCGTCAGTGCCGCCGCCGCCGCCGTCTCCGGACTGCACAAATAAACTTGGTCGTCCGCCGTGCCCGAACGTCCGGGGAAATTGCGCGGCATCGTCCGCAGGGAGATTTGGTCGGACGCGGGGGCCTGTCCCATGCCGATGCACCCCAGACACCCCGCCTGGTGGAACCTCGCGCCGCTGTGGATCAGGTTGAGGAAGGCGTCGTCCATCGCCGCCAAATTTTCCACCAATTGGCGGGAGGTGGGATTGACATCGAAAGAAACGCGATCGCTGGCGACCTTATTTTTGACGATTTCGCTGACGATCCAAAAGTCTCGCAACCCCGGATTTGCCGAAGATCCGACGACAACCTGATTCACATCTCGCCCTTCCACCTCGCGAACCGGAACCACATTTCCGGGACTCGAAGGACAGGCGATCAGCGGCAGCAATTCCGACAGATTAATTTCTTCATCAATGTCGTAGGTTGCATCCCCGTCGGCGACCAATTCCATCCAGTCATCTTCCCGATCTTGGGAATATAAAAAGCGGCGGGTTTCGTCGTCGGAGGGGAAGACGGTACTCGTCGCCCCCAATTCCGTCCCCATGTTGGCGATGACGTGGCGATCCATCGCGCTGAGGGATGCCAAACCGGGGCCGTAATATTCGACAATTTTACCCCGTCCCCCATCGACATCGTGGCGGCGCAACATTTCCAAAATCACGTCTTTCGCACTCACCCAGTCCGGCAAACGTCCGGTCAATTTGACCCCCCAAACTTGGGGCATTTTGATGTACATGGGTTCTCCGGCGATCGCCATCGCCACGTCCAAACCCCCCGCACCGAACGCCAACATTCCCAACCCTCCGGCGGCGGGGGTGTGGCTGTCGGAACCGATCAAGGTTTTGCCGGGGATGCCGAACCGTTCCATGTGGACGGCGTGGGAAATGCCGTTTCCGGCGCGGCTGTACCAGATCCCGAATCGCTGGCAAGCCGATCGCAAAAATAAGTGATCGTCGGCATTTTTATAGTCGGTTTGCAATAGATTGTGATCGACGTATTGGGCCGATAGTTCGGTTTTGACCCGATCCAAACCCATCGCCTCCAATTCCAACATCACCATCGTCCCGGTGGCGTCTTGGGTGAGGGATTGGTCGATGGTGAGCCCGATCTCTTCCCCCGGTTCCATTTTGCCGGAAACCAGATGAGATTGAATTAGTTTCTGTGTAACGTTTAAACCCATAGATAGATTGATATTTCGTCCCGAATTGAGTTGAACGATACCACGGTTTTGGGGGTGCGATCGTCTATCTGAGGGGGGAAATATCCCCCTAAATCCCCCTTTGTCAGGGGGACTTTAAGAAAAATTCTCCCCCCTTATTAAGGGGGGATGGGGGGGATCTGCAACTTTCATCGGGGGGAAATATCCCCCTAAATCCCCCTTTGTCAGGGGGACTTTGAGAAAAATTCTCCCCCCTTATTAAGGGGGGATGGGGGGGATCTCCACCTGTTACGGGGCCGTAAAATTACCTTAAATACCTCTTAATCATGGGGGATTTTAAAACAATGATTCCCTCTTGCACATTTGACAGCAGTCCGGCCGTTTCCCCAGATCGCCCTGACTAAAGAATCGGCGATCGCATATCCCAACTCCACCGGGACGGCATTGCCGATCTGTCGCATCGATTCCGTCCAAGAACCCCAAATTTTGTACCGATCTGGAAAGGTTTGAATTCGTTTGGCTTCCAAGGTTGTGTAATACCGTACCCGGCCGTCCGGATAACGGATCATATTTTCTCCCCCCGGAACCCCATGATCTCCCGCTTTTAAGGCTTTTGAGGGTAAATCGATATAGCTTCCCGTATGTCCGGGATAGGGTTTTGCACCCCTTCTGAGGACGTGATCTTCGGCGAAATTGCCGCAGTCGTCCGGTTCGGGAAGGTCGCCGATGCGATCGCGCACGGTTTGCCAGGGTTGGAAAGGTGGGGCAAATAGAGGCGGTTGTCGCCCCATTTTTTCAATTCTTTTTTGCAGTCTCAGATCCCAATTTTCAATGTTTATATTTTTGAGGCCGTGGCGATCGCAATAATTCCGACTCACGAATTGCGACCAAAGCAACGCATCTAAAGAATGGGTCGGTTTTGGAAAATCCCATTCGACCTCTAGATCGTCCCTGATTCCGACGATAAAAACCCGTTCTCGAATTTGAGGAACGCCGTAATCCGTCGCATTCAATAATGAAAATTTGACGTTATATCTGATCCCAGCATATGTGTCGGAAGCGTCAATTTTTTTGAGTCTCTTCCGATGTTCTCCCCAATCTTCAGAATCTTTGATTTTCACTTCTGGATACGTCAGCCTCAAAATGATATATTCAAAATAGCTTTGAAATGATTTTCTCAAAATACCTTTGACATTTTCAAAGATAAAAGCCTCGGGCGTACAAGTGGCGATCGCTTGGCAAACCGATGGAAACATATCCCGTTTATCTAGATTACCTTTGTGCTTTCCTCCCATTGAAAAGGGTTGACAGGGGGGGCCGCCTGCCATCAAGTCTACCGAACCAAATTCAGTCAAATCGAATGAGCGAATATCTAGATTGTAAACCCGTTTTTTATCGTAATTCTGGGATAGTGTTTGACAGGCATTCTGATTCCACTCTACAAATGCTTTATGCCGGACTCCAGAGCGACTAATCCCCATCGCCAGCCCTCCCGCACCCGCAAATAATTCTAAGCAAGAAATTTCGGACATATTCTTAATCTATATTTTGCAAAAATTGTTCGATTTTATTGTAGAGATAGTTTTGATCTGCATGGGAGCCTTGACATTTTTCTGCCCAAGGTCGCCCCGGATGACAAACATCCCAGTCGGACTTCCCTTGTTGATATCGACCTTTTCCAGGATCGTGATTTCCGAAACCATCAATCAAAGTATTCCAAATGGGTTGATATTGGCGGATGAGTGCAGCTTCAACCGTCCCGATCAAATCACTTTCTTTGCCTTCGAGAATTATCAATCGACAGTGATAGTCCGATAGGTCGAGACCTTCTCCCACACTGATGCTACGACCATGCTCCCGAATCCGATTGTAAAGTTCATAACTGGTAGATTGATCGGATGATGATTTTCTGGCTTGCCTCCACCCTTTTGGAACAGCTTTTCCGACGTAAATAGGGGTGCGAAGAACCAAACCTTGCATATATCCCGGATTGTGACCGGCAATAAATGGCATAAACACCGGTGCCATTGAAACGGTTTTCAATGGGAAGTTTGTAGACCTGAGTTTGATTGAAAAAATCTATTGTATCTTGTATAGTTTTGTCGAATTCGGCGGATTTATAAGCATGATTTGATCGGTCAAATTCAGTCATTTTATTGATATTATTATCTGACTGGCATTTATTATAAGTCATTTTTTACCCAAAAAACAAGGGGGCTTGAAGCCCCTTGTCTTGACTGCACTCAAGTGAAGACTACGAACGGTTTTTTCGACACTTAAATCAAGATAACAATTGGCTGACAATCTGTTGGTAGGCGCGATCGTTCATCCCGGCGCCGCTGTCGGCCGATCGCGGGTCGATATATTGAATCATGGTTTCGATGCGATCGCGGGTGGCGGGGTGGGTGCTCAAAAAGGTGGGGGGGGAACCGCTGCTGAGGAGTTTAGCCATGAAATCGACGGCGGCCCGCTGGGCGTATCCGGCCCGCCCCAAATTGACGATCCCCAACCGGTCTGCCTCGTATTCGGCACTGCGGCTGTTGGGCCGTCGGAGGGCGAGTTCGACCCCGATCGCGACGGCCATGTTGCTGTCGAGTCCGGCGGCGGAGGCGACACCCTGGGCGATCGCCATTTCCCGCATTTGTTCGATGGCGTGGCGTCCGACGATATGTCCGATCTCGTGGGCGATGACGCTGGCGAGTTGAGCCTCGTTATCCGCCGCGGCGATCAAACCGGTGTGCACGTAGACGAACCCCCCCATCGTCGCGAAGGCGTTGATGCGGGAGTCATCCACCACCTGAAAAGTGTAGGGAATATCGGGGCGATCGCTGGCCCGGACGAGTCGCTGGCCGATTTGGTTGACATACTCCGTCAAGGCCGGGTTGGGGTGGAGGCGAAACTCTTTCCCCACCATTTGATCGTTAATTTGTTGACCGATCGCCACCTCTTGGCGGTCAGAAATGGTGGATAATTGAATAACTTGAATACCCCGAAAGATCAACTCTTCAATGGAAATCGCCCGGGTCGCCGGCAGGGAGCCCAACCCAATCCCGCAGGCGATACTCAGGGACACCAAAGAATACAGCAGCCGACGGGAGTGCCGTCTCAGTATTGGAAAAAGAAATTTAAACATCATCTATAAATTGAATAAAAAGGGGACAGACTCGAACATTGCGGGGGTTTCAAGGGCCGGAAGTTTCGGGCGGCAGGGCTTCGCGAGTCGCACCGCAGACGGGACGCCCATCGAGGTTTTTTCTTTGAGGGTGAGATACCCGAGGCCGAAAAGGGTTCTTGCATCGTTCGGGAAACCGTCCGGCGAACCGGAAGGCCGAACCGATCGCGGGCCGTCTCCCCTGGCGACCGCCATTAGGGGTCGAGAGAGAAGTCACCTTCTCCCCCTCCCATTCTCCAAGCGTGCATGAGACTTTCGCCTCACACGG
>NZ_JAYFER010000630.1:0-22202 GCF_055795065.1 Lyngbya sp. CCY1209 | reverse complement strand
ATGGTCGTTGGACAATGAAGTTTGGATAGCAGGTAGTCATGGTCAATTTGGTCAAAGCATTTGGCAATGTCGGCATCTAGCACGTAGTAGTTCGATTTGTTGAGTGCTACATATATTCTGCCAATTGCGTCGAGGGTTGAGCGTCCGGGTCGAAACCCATAGCTTGTTCCCTCGAATTTAGGTTCCCAATAGGGTTCCATTGCCATCTTGACCAAGGCTTGCTTGGCTCTGTCACCAGGGTAGGCTTCTAGTGATGCCTTCCGTTCCCCGCTTCAGTCCCGGGATTGTGAGTTCCGAAACTGGGGGTGGCTATCGCCGTTACTCTCAGTTTTCCGGTTTGCTTATCAATCTTTTGGTTTAACATAAGATATACATATCTTTCCGGAATACCTTGACCTTGAGTTTCCCGCCTCGTTTTGTATCATTCTGATACAGACTTGGGTACATACAAACAGTTATGGAGCTAGTCAGAGATGTGTCCCTTGTATTCATCCGAGGGGATGAAAGCCCCATCAGGAAGTTATTTCAGGCATTTCAGCCCTATTTCGTTCCTGAACGAATCGCACTCCTTCCCATCCTATAGCCCTTCGCGCCGCCAAACGTCAACTCTCGGCGCGATCCGACGAACCGAGGGCGGTCGGCTTTCGGTGATCAGAAATTTGGGTTGGAAACTTCGTCCTTGCCGTACTGCGGTGGAATGGGAGTTGCAGGGAAGGGTGTAGCATCAAGACCAGACCGCCCCATCAACGAGTCGCTGACTCAAGTTGCTGGGGCGGGTCGGCTTTTGAGATTCGTCCCGGGAAACGGAAGTCAACCTTCCGTCCCCACCTAGTCGGAGTCCTCTTTGTCGCCCTGAACCCCTTCGATAATGCGAGACAGCTCGCTTTTTTCATTGACCGAAATTCGCGTGGGCGAACCGCCGATGATGCGTTCGTAATCCCTAAACGAGTCGGTGATGTGGGGGCCGTGTTCGGTAATGGTATATTCGCGGATGCCTTTATCGTGCCAAGATCCCCGCATTTTGAACACGTTGATCGCCCGGGACATTTCCCCCCGAATTTCCACGTATTGCAACATGAGAATTGTATCCGTGATCGTGGAAATGTGGGAATCCGTAATGGAGTGCGATCCCATAAATTGGTCGGTCGTGTTGGTAAAAAAGCCGGTAATTTCTTCCTGTTTTGCATACCCCGTCACCCCGATCACGAACTGCCGAAATGCGTTGCTACTCACCCCCCGAGCCAGGGCGGAAAGGGAATCGATCGCGATCCGGGAGGGCTTGAACTCGGAAATCTCCGACCGGATGATCTGCAGGTGATCTTCGAGTCCCGTAGACTCGGGATAGCTGCACAGAATTTTCAGCAATCCCCGCCGCTCCATCTCCTCGAAATCGATGCCCCAAGAATTGGCATTTCGCAGCAATTGGGCGCGGGATTCTTCGTAGGCGAACAGGATGGCACGCTCGTTATTTTGACAGCCGTTATCCACAAAGATGCTGACCAACAACGTCTTTCCGGTTCCCGTCGCTCCGGTCGCCAAAATGATTGAATCCTTGAAGAAACCGCCGCCGCACATTTCATCGAGGGTGGTGTCGCCGGAAGACACCCTGGCATTAGAAGAACGCTGGGTGAGCCGCATCGCGCCGAGGGGAAAAATACTGATGCCATTTTGGGTGATGGTGAACGGATATTCCCCTTTCATGTGGGTGGTGCCGCGCAATTTGAGGATTTCCACCGTGCGGCGGCGGCGTTCTCCCTCCAACACGTTCCGCAAAATCATCACGTTGTCGGAGACGAATTCCTCGACCCCGAACCGCGCCACCGGCCCGTATTCCGACTCCCGCTCCGTGGTCATGATGGTGGTGGTTCCCACCTGTTTCAAACGGGCGACCAGCCGAAAAATTTCTCGCCGGACGACGCCGGCCGCTTCGTACTGTTGAAAAACCGCCGTCACTGAGTCGATGGAAACCCGTTTTGCCTTGTATTTGCGGATGGCATACTGAATCCGCTCGATCAAAGCCGAAAGGTCGAAATTGCCGACGATATCTTGACCTTCTGGATCGGGAGATGCGTCGAGAATAAATAACTTGCCCTGGTCGATCAACTCCTGGAGATCCCATCCGAAACTGGCGGCGTTTTTAATAATGTCGGTGGGGGACTCTTCAAAGGTTACAAAAATTCCCGCCTCATCGAAGTTGATGATTCCGTTGTAAAGAAATTGGATGGCAAACAGCGTTTTTCCCGTACCCGACGTTCCGCTCACCAGCGTTGCACGGCCTGCCGGCATCCCCCCGTGGCTGATATCGTCGAACCCTTCGATCATGGTTCGGATTTTTTGGACACTGATGAGCTTGCGCCCATTCGACTGCGCTTCTTGATTGCTATCGCTCATAATTGTTGATGTTAAAAACTTGGCTCCAATCTCACCATTCTATATAACCGTTGTTTATATTTACCACAAAATTGGGTCGGGCCGTGACGGGCGGAGCCTCAGAACGGGTCGCCAACCTGTAGCGGCCGACTCCGGGGTACGATGGCCCGACATCCGGCACGGAAGGGCACGTCATCCGACCTGTACGGAGGCGTTGAAAGCCCCGTCGTCGGACGTGCAGTTCCCGGTCTGCCCTCGAGTCCGATCGCACCGTCGCATCCGGGCCTGGGCGTTGACGCGGGGAAGGGCGCGATGGTCGATGGCGCCGAGCCGCTCAGAAATTGGAATCTTCGTCTTCCAACTCTTCGTAAAGTAAATCCAACCCGATCAGAACTTTCTCCCGGTCGGAAAGGTCGCCGATGATTTTACGGACCGGCGGCGGGAGAATTTTGGACAATGTGGGCGTCGCCAAAATCTTATCCTCCTCCGCGAGTTGGGGATTTTTGAGAACGTCGATCACTTTGAGGGCATAAACTCCCTGAAACTCCTGTTCGAGGATATCCTTGAGGGTTTTCAGCGCCCGCACTGAGTTCGGAGTGTTCCCCGCCACGTAGAGTTTGAGAACATAGGTCTTCTTCAGTGGACTCATAATATCTGTAGGTTTCAGGTGTAAGTTTTGGGGTCAACAGACATTCTTTTTCCTCCTCACCGTGTCTCTTGGGGGATCGAACGACGATACATCTCGCACAGATGAGCCAAAGTATCAATTAGGGTCAGTCGATAATCAAGCAAAACATCCTCGCTGCGCCCCTCAAGTTTGAGTTGTTTGGAAAAATTATCCATCAACTCCATATGAATTTCCACCACCCGAGTCACCGGGACATCGGCAAAGAATGCCATGTTAACATATTCGTCAATTTTACTATTCAAATTTCTATCATTTGAAAAATAACTTAAAACGATTTGACGATATTTCGATTTGAGCTGGTCCAAAAACTCCTGTCGATCTGCCATCGGCAGATTTCTCAGGAAGTTTTGAGGATTTCTCTTATAGTACACACCTAGGTATCCTAATCGCTCGTGTAATTTGTCCGCGAGCCGTCGCTGCTGGCGGACAATAAAATTGGTCAACTCGCTCGGGGTGTCGGTCGGCGATGACTCGTCGCTCAAGCGGGTCGTGACGGCCTGGGTGATAAACTGACTGATGGCTTTGTCGATATATCCTCGGATCAGATGCAGTTGTCTGGGGCGCACCTGGACTTCCGTCGATCGCACGAGGTAATTCTCCTGCATCTCGGTTTCTGTGGGGGGAGATGGAGATCCCGGCGTTTCCTCCTCGGGCGACCCGTCCGTCGGGCGGATGATCAGGGTCGGGATCGCGATCGCGCGCTGTTGCAGTTGGTGGACCTGCGGTGTCAGGGCGGGACACTGCTCCAGAATCATGCAGTCGAGCTGGTGCTTGTGTTGGGCCACGTATTCGACCAGCTCCTCGGCCGCGTGAAGCTCGACGACGAGATAATGGTCGTCGAGCAAAGAAGACAGCACGAGACGGGCCAGCTCTACGGATGGCACGAACAGACAAATCGATAGCTGCGGACTCCAGACGTGGGTCGAAGCTGACATTAGGTTTTCAGATTCCGTATCAGTCAGAGCCCCCTCTCCCTTTCTTACTCACGCTTAACACCGGCAAATCTTAGTATATTATCAATCACGGCTTTTCGACGACTCGGCGACCCCGGCATGGCCCGGTCGCGTAGCAATTCGGCATCGAAAATTTAGCCGGCGCGATTCGGCGGATACCGGTGAAGGTCTCCCGAATCGCCCGGACCCACGATCCGATCTGATTCAACTGAACTGATAATGTTTTTTGACGGGGGCGCGGATCGTCCACGTGCACGAGAGTCCCCGGGAAAATGTCACCAGGTCGCCCGGTTTGAGTTCCACCGGCCGGCCCCCGTCGGGGGTGACGGTGACTTCCCCGGCTAACAAGTAACAGGTTTCGGCTTCGTCGTAAGTCCAGGGAAATTCCGAGACACCTTTCGTCCAAATCGGCCAGTCCGATACGCCGAGTTGTCGGAGGTGTTCCGGGGAGGGTTGATGTTGAACCCGAATGGTTTCGAGTTGTGGGGCAGACATGATTTGCGCTCCTTCGAGTGACACAGGCATGGGAGCGGGGCCGGCTTGTGCCGTGAGTGGCTCCCACGGGATGCGATCGCCTCAGTAGGCCAAGGTTTCCAGGGTTTCCCGCAAGTAAGCCCGCACCTGTTGGTCAAGGCTGAGATGCCGGAGCCGTTGCCCGTCTTCGCGATCGACCTGCCAGCGCTGAAATCCGGAACTCGTCGCGATCGCGCGTTTGAGATCGGACCAAATTTGAGAGTCCCGACGCTCCATTGCGGCATGGGGGTTCCAGAAGGTTGGGGTGGAATTCGCCATCACGGTACACCAACGAAACGACAGTTGAGAGCCACAGCCGGCGCCGAGTTCCTCAGCCCCCATTTCCGGGACATCTGAGAGGCGGGGCGACGATCTGTAAACTCTATTTACATTTTCACAAAAATTCACGGTAATGGGCAGCACCCCATCGGGGTTCCGGGCCAATTTTGTTAACAATTTTTACAATTATACCGATTCGGCTGGATCGATGTCAGGAGATTCTGACGTTCCCGCTCCGGGGGGTTCCGGGTCGGCCGGCTCCGCCGTCTCCCGGGAAACGGGCCAGATGCGATCGACCCGCGCCCCGACGATCGTAAATCCCTGGCGAATTTGGGGGGGGGACAGGGGTTCGCGGTTGGCGAATTCGGACTCCGGTGTCAGGAAGATCCCCACGACGCTCATCGGCACCTGGGCGAACAGGTTGGCCCCGCAAAATGCCGCGGCCGCGATCGCCAGGCCCAAGGGGCGCCATTCCGAAAACCCGGACGCCACCTCCGCCGCCAGGGGGGCGACGCCGTAGAGTTGCCAAAGGACGGGCAGCAGCAAAATGGGGGTGATCGACGACAACCCCTGCTGTCGCTGGGTTTTGAAGCCGGCCAAAATGCGCCGCTGTTCGTCGGCGAGCCGCTCCGGCCGGATGGCGACGACCAAAATACTGAAAATATAAAACGGGCGGAACCACTGCATCCAGAGGATCGGCAGGATACCCGCGATCGCGACGAGGGAGAACTCCACCCCCACGGGGAGCAGGGGGTAGCCCACCGCAAACCCGAACAAACACAACCCAAACCAAATCGGCAGGGTCGCCAGCCCCGCAAAATGAATCCACAAAAAGGGATCGAGTCTAAATCGTCGCATCGCCAATTCTCCTGACCTCCGGTCGGCTTACCAGCTTCATGATAAGACAAAACCGCCCCCACCTCGGTGTCCGGAGATGGGGACGGCGATCGCGACCCGAGCCCGATCCTACATGGAGAGGGTGCGGCGCTTCGTCACCATCCGGTAGGCTTCGATGCTGTCGCCTTCGGTCCAATCGTTGAAGTTGTCCGTGCCGATCCCGCACTCGTAGCCGGCGTTAACCTCCTTGACATCCTCTTTGATCCGCTTCAGGGAGTCGAGGAAGCCGTCGTAGAGGACTTGGGAGCCCCGGTGGACGCGGATCTTGCAGTTGCGGATCAGCTTGCCCGACTGGACGTAGCACCCGGCGACCCGGGAGCGGCCGACGGGGAAGATCGCCCGCACTTCCGCCTGACCCAAGGGTTCTTCCACCAGTTCCGGTTCCAGCATCCCCTCCATCGCCGCCTGGATGTCGTCGAGGAGGTTGTAGATGATGTTGTACTCCCGGATATCCACGCCGGCGCGGTCGGCTGCCTGTCGGGCGCCGTGGGCGAGGGTGGTGTTGAATCCGATCAGCACCGCGTCGCTGGCCGCGGCCAGGTCGATGTCCGTCTCGGTGACTTCCCCGGGGGCGGCCAGGAGCAGCCGCAGTTGCACTTCCTTCTGGGGCAGTTTCTTGAGGGCGTTGACGATCGCCTCCACCGACCCCTGGACATCGCCCTTGAGGATGATGTTGAGGTCTTTGAGTTCCCCTTCCTGAACCCGGGCCGAGAGGGCGCTGAGGCTGACCCGTCCCTGGAGGAGGCGGGACTGCCGCTCGGTATCCGCCCGGCCCGAGGCCAGGGCTGAGGCCTCTTTCTCGCTCTCGAACACCTCGAACTCGTCCCCGGCGGCCGGGACATCCCGCAGGCCCAACACCTCGACGGCGAAGGAGGGGCTGGCCTCTTCCACCCGTTCGGCGCGATCGTTGACCATCGCCCGCACCTTCCCGAGGGCCGAACCCGCCACGATCACGTCCCCGACGCGGAGGGTGCCGTTCTGCACCAGCAGGGTCGCCACCGGGCCGCGGGCCTTGTCCAGGTGGGCTTCGATCACCGTCCCCTTGGCGAACCGGTTCGGGTTGGCGTACAGGTCTTCAACTTCGGCCACCAACAGCAGCATTTCCAGCAGGCTGTCCAGGTTCTCCCCGTTGATGGCGCTCACCGGAACCATGATGGTTTCGCCGCCCCACTCTTCGGGGACCAGCCCGTGTTCCATCAATTCCTGCTTCACCCGGTCGGGCTGGGCCGCTTCCTTGTCCATCTTGTTGATCGCCACCACGATGGGCACTCCCGCCGCTTTGGCGTGGCTGATCGCCTCGATGGTCTGGGGCCGGACGCCGTCGTCGGCCGCCACCACCAGGATGGCGATATCCGTGACCCGGGTGCCCCGCGCCCGCATGGCCGTGAAGGCTTCGTGGCCGGGGGTATCCAAAAACACCACCTGCTGCATTTCGCCGGCTTCGTTTTCCACGTCCACGTGGTAGGCGCCGATGTGCTGGGTGATGCCGCCCGCTTCTCCCTGGGCGACCTTGGTTTTCCGGATCGAGTCGAGCAGGGTCGTCTTCCCGTGGTCTACGTGGCCCATGATCGTCACCACCGGCGGGCGGCGCTGGAGATTCTCCAGGTCTTCGGCGTTGAAGATGTTATCCGGCTTTTCGGCGGCCGACCGCTGTTCCTCGGTCTCCACCGTCACGGCCAATTCTTCGCACACGGTGGAAATGGTGTTGAAGTCGAGGGTTTCCGTGATGTTGACGGCGATCCCCCGGGAGAACAGGCGCTTGATAATTTCCGTTTCCGGGACCCCCAGGGCTTGGGAGAGTTCCTGGACGGTCATCGGCCCCCGGACGACCAGGCGCTCCGGGCGATCCGGCTGCTTGGGCTGCTGCGCCCGGCGCCCGGCGGCGGCTGATCCGCCACCGCCGCCGGCGGAAGGCCGGGACGGCATGGGTTTGCGACCCCGCGCCCCGGAACCGGAGGCGGCCGGCGATCGCCCGGAACCCTCGGCGTCCTTGGGTTTCGGTGGCCGCGCCAGGGACATACTCAGGATGGCTGAATCCGAGGACGAGCTGCCGATGTTGTCAAAATCCTCGTCCTCCTCATCTTCGATGACGGGCTTGATCCGGGGACGCTTCACCTTGGCTTTGGCTGCTTTCCCCGCCTTGTCGGAGAGTTCGTCGATCTCGTCTTCGTCTTCGTCGATGCCGCCCGGCCGCTTCTTCGGCGGGGTCAGGGGTTGGGGCCGCTTCAGAGTCGGCCCCCGTTTGGGCCGATTCACCTCCAAGGTGTCGTCTTCCAAATCCGGTGTCTCGAGTTCGGTTTCCTCTTCCACCTCGGGCGCGTCACCTTTGACGGGGCGTTTCGGCTGCCGCGCCGGCGGGGGTTGCAATTCGGGAACCGGCTTGGCGGGTTTGGCCGGAGAGCGCTTTTTCACCTCCCGGATCTCTTTCTCTTTCTCTTTCTCTTTCTCGGCGGGCTCGGCGGGGGCCGGACGTTGTTTTTGCTTGGCCGCCGGCCGTTCCGGCGGTTTCTGGTTGCCGTCGGAGGCGTCGCCCGCTTTGGGACTCGGTTTGTTCGGTTTCAACACCGGTTTGCGCGGCGGTTGGGAAGATTTGGGAGATGGAGACACGGGTCTGACGGGTGGCGCGACAAGTTTCGGGGATTCGGCCTCCGACTTGGCTTCAGAAGGCCGCGGGGTCGGTTTCTCA
The DNA here is from genome assembly GCF_055795065.1 of Lyngbya sp. CCY1209. NCBI lineage: Bacteria > Bacillati > Cyanobacteriota > Cyanophyceae > Oscillatoriales > Microcoleaceae > Lyngbya > Lyngbya sp. CCY1209. The sequence goes on along the minus strand of NZ_JAYFER010000630.1, from coordinate 13,816 downwards.
GAGGGAGTCGGGGTGTCTCGGTCGGCCGCAAAACTGGCCCCGTTGTCCGGGGCGTTTTCTGGCTTCCGGGGGGGTTGGGGGGAAGTGTTCGGTTTGGACAATTCAGATGGATTCGTTTCAGACTTGAGGGCAGATGGTTGGGAGTTGGGAGGTTTGGGGGGAGTGGCGACCGGCGCGGCATTCGCCTCGGACTCCGACCCTTCGGAAGGGTGGTGGTGTTCGAGACGAATTTTGTTGGGCCGGCGAATTTCTAGAATTTGCTGTTTCTTTTTCTCCCCCGACGGGAACCCGCCGGATTGAGCCGGGCCTGTCGCCGAGCCTCCCTCCTCCGGCTCGCTGACGATCGGATGGGTGGCGACATATTTTTCGATCCGCTCGGCGTCCGATTCTGTAATTGTACTGCTATGGCTTTTAACTGCAATGTTGAGCCGTTCGCAGACGGCTAAGATGTCCTTGTTCTCCAAATTTAATTCTCGTGAGAGTTCGTAAATCCTGACTTTGACGTTGTTCATCCACACTTCCCTCTTCGTACCAACCCGTTTTTACTTATACTGACATTGTTTTATTGGGGTCTACAACTGCGATCGCCCGAATTTGATGAGTGTCGTCCCTCGATACGGAACCGGTTTGTCCGACCCGCACCCCATTGGAGCTGCGCCGGATCGGATGGAGACATTTCATCAACGGCACCGTTTTTACTGTACCACTTTCATCTCGATCGCCATGCCCGGACCCGACGCACTCCCTGGACGAGTTCACAATTTTGAGTCCCCGGCCAGCCCCCGGTGGGGGCAGCGCTCCGATCCCGCCGGATGCGGAGAGATGCGGAGCGGAGTTCGGCTTCGACGATTGAAATTTTGCGGTCATCACCTCCTCAAATTTGGCCCGACATTGTCCGTCAGATTGAATAGAGAGTTTTATATCTCACCCGTCCTGCTGAGAGCGGGCGGCCAGTCGCCGCCACAGGATTTGAAAGAGTTCTTCGGGCACCGGGGCTTTCAACGCCCGTCCGAGTCGGTTCTTCTTTTGAGCGCCTTTGAGACATTCGTCTGTTTGACAAACGTAAGCGGACCGACCCATGCCCACATCCAATTGTACCCGATGGGATGGGTGAACCCGGACCAGTCGCCAGAAGGTTTCTTTCGGTGCCAGTTGGCGACAGGTGACGCAGCGGCGGAGATTGGATGGCATGAGATCGGGAAAACCTCCCGGCGAGACGACAACGGCTGACGGCAACCGAAAATTGGCAACCTCCCCTCCCTAAACTCCGATTTGGGATTCTTCCGCGACTTCTTCCCCGTCTATTTCCTCCTCCGGTTCGGGTTCTCCCTCGCCCCGCTGGCGGCTGAGTTCTTCGGCAATTTTTCGATCTTCTGCCGCCGCGTCGTATTTCGCCGTATCCTTGATATCAATTTTCCACCCCGTCAGCCGCGCCGCCAGCCGGACGTTCTGGCCCTCTTTGCCGATCGCCAGGCTGAGTTGATCTTCGGCTACCAGGACGTGGGCGCGCCGTTCCTCGGGGTTCACCAGCCGCACTTCGTCCACCCGGGCTGGACTCAGGGCGTTGGCGATGTAGATCGAGGGATCCGGGGACCAGCGGATCACGTCGATTTTTTCGCCCCGCAGCTCGTTGACCACCACCTGAATCCGCGATCCCCGCGCCCCGATGCAGGCCCCGACGGGATCGACGTCGCGATCAAGGGTATCGACGGCTATTTTAGTCCGGGGTCCGACGTAGTGGGAGGGGGGGTTGGCTTCCCGGGCCACGGCGACGATGCGGACGACCTCATCTTCGATTTCGGGGACTTCGTTGGCGAACAGGTACACCACCAGTCCGGCATCGGCTCGGGACACGATCAACTGCGGGCCGCGCTGGGACCCCTGGGAGACGCGCTTCAAATACACCCGGAAGGTGGCGTTGGCGCGGTAGTTGTCGTTGGGGAGCTGTTCCCGCTTGGGCAGTTCGGCCTCCACCTCGGGCTGGCCGTAGACGCTGCTGACGGCCATGATTACGGACTGGCGTTCAAAACGGAGCACCCGCGCCTGCAGGACCGTGCCCTCGTGTTCGGCGAACTCTTCCTGGATCATCTGGCGCTGCTTGTCGCGCAATTTTTGGGCGAGGACCTGTTTGGTCTGGATGGCGGCCATGCGCCCGAATTCGTTCTGTTCGGGGGTGACGTCGAGGGTGACGGTATCGCCGAGCTGGGCTTCGGGGGCGACCTCCTGCACGTCTTTGAGGGCGATCTGGTGATCCTGGTTGCTCACTTGTTCGACGATGGTGAGGTTTTTGGCCAGGACGCGAAATCCTTCTTCCTCGACGTCGAGTTCTACGTCGAAGTTGTCGAAGTAGTCGTCGCTGAATTGGGTGTCCATCTCCAGGGTGCGGCGGTAGCGCTCGTATCCCTTGAGCAGGGCCTCCCGCAGGGCATCTTCGACGGCCTGCTTGGGCAGGTTTCGCTCCTGGGAGATATTTTGAATCATATCTTTGAGTCCGGGCAAGCTGACCATTGACATAATGATTTCTCCTTGTCGTTATGAGTTCAATCGATAATTTGAGAGGGGTGTTTGGGATGGGACGGAAAGCCTCACCCGCCTTCGTCGAGCAGCACTTCGATAATGAGGGGATTGGGGATGGATACCTGCCGCCCTTTCTGGTTGAGGTACACGGCTTCCTCATCCCGGCGGATCAGCTTTCCGCTGTGCTGTTTGTGTCCTTTGTAGGGTTCGGAGGTGGTGACGGTGACGGGAAATCCTTTGAAGGAGACAAAATCCCGATCGCGGGTGAGAGACCGCGACACGCCGGGACTCGACACCTCCAAAACGTAGGAGTCGGGGATCACATCCGTCGCATCCAATTGTTCTTCCAAGGCGCGGCTCATGCGCTCGCAGTCTTCCAAACTCGTGTCTTGCTCCAAATTGCGGATGTCTACCCGCAGCACGGGAGGCTTTTGGTTGGTGTAAAACATTGCCCCCACGACTTCCAACCCCAGGGGCTCGGCGACTGGGGTGGCGAGGTCGATAATTTTGGGTATCAGGGGGTGGACCATAGTCGATGTTGACGTCGAACGGTAAAACGTCGGCCCGATCTCGTCCGGTGGGAGATCGCCCGACGGGGATCTGGGAGTCGGGTGCGCGAGTTGCCAAAACTCGGAGGCGATCGGCTCTCGCTAGAAATCCTGCCACTAAAAAAAGTGGGCTTCACCCACTTCCAGATGAAACGGTATCCTTCACGAGAAGCCCAGGAGCCCCCTGCACCTCAACTTCTTAGGTTATCAGTGTAGCTCAGGATTTGCCCGATTGTCAGGAGGCGGGGGGAATGTCGGGAATCCGGGGGATTTGGGGCGATCGCTCTTTTCCGCTGCGAAGGGTCCCAAGGAAGGGCGCGGGGGTGCGATCGCCGTTTGCCGCCGTTTGCAGTTGCCGATCGGCCCGCCCGAGGGTTTCGGGATCTAGATCGATCGGTGGGGAGTCAGAAACCGGGTTTCTAGAAGAGTTTTTGGTTCCCCGCCGAGATGTTGGTAGAAACCCGGTTTCTAGAGCGATCGGTGGGGAGTCAGAAACCGGGTTTCTAGAAGGGTTTTTGGTTCCCCGCCGAGATGTTGGTAGAAACCCGGTTTCTAGAGTTATCGGTGGGGAGGAAGAAACCGGGTTTCTAGAAGGGTTTTGGGTTCCCCACTGAGATATTGGTAGAAACCCGGTTTCTAGAGTTATCGGATTTTGGCTTGACTTTTTCTCCGATTTGACATACCATAACAGCATGGGAAAATGTGCCGCCATATAATGGTGTTCCGGGGAGTCAGAAACCGGGTTTCCAGAAGGGTTTTGGGTTCCCCATCGAGATATTGGTAGAAACCCGGTTTCTAGGTATTGGATATTAATCGGATGTCAGAGAAGGGGTGCGATCGCTCGTTTTGACAGGTTCCGGGGTTCTCCAACTGTTTCCGAGGGAGTTCGCCAGGACTAGGAAAATGAGTGCGATCGCACAAAATCCGATCAAACTATCCACGGGCTCGAATAGCAGTTCTCGCCGCATCTTTTGACCGCAAAAGGAACAGTACACCCAGCCGCCCCGTTCTTCGCGGGTACAGGGGAGCGATTCCAAGTTTTTCATTTCTTTGTAAGGACACACAATCATTATAACCTCTTTTGGTGTAAAAAACAATGCGAACCGCCCGGTTGAAATGGGCGGTTTTCGGTGTGGCTACGTTCTAATCCGTGGGGATTAGGAACATCATATTATTGCTGAGAATTTCGAGAGCGATCGCGCTTTCTCCGAGTGCTTGTCCCATGCGATAGGAAACCCGCAGCATATTGGCCAGGTTTTGCTGCAAAACGTCGAGGGTCATGAACGATTGAATGAGAAGGATGGGCTCCGGAACCCAAGTTTTATCGATTGGATTGAGCCAATTGCCATCGGAAAAAGTCGCGTTGTAACCTCCGGCGGGTCGCGTCAACTCCTCGATAAAATGTTTCGCCTGGGGATATTTTTTAGCTGGAATGTGCCAGCGGAGGGCGTAGGGAAGGATATCGGGGCGGGTTTGAGAAGCGGCGATCGCATTTTCCACCAGCGGATATAACGGGCCATTTTGTGCGATCGTTGCATTGGGAATGACATGGGGTAAAATGTTGGCGATGTGTTCCATGACTTCGCGTTGAATTCGATAGTTACAGTTTGGCGAAATTCGAGATAATCTGACAAGAGCTTTTGTCGTTTATTCTTAATGGTTTGTCGCGCCACGTCGCATCATTTCGCGGGATGTCGCGGGATGTCGCATGATGTCGCCCAATCCTTCGCAAACCCTAGACACTGCCGGAAAACAGAATTTAGAATGGGAACAAATTAATCGCGCTGCACAGAGGTATAATATGGAAGCCTTCAATATCAGGGTTATCGAAGCGATGGAGATTCCCGAGCAACACGAAGCGGATTTTTTGCGTGATATTGCGGATAAACTCGGTCTGCAATTTCCCCATGACAGTATATTCACGGAGCGACTAGCCAAGGATAACCTCGATTTCGATTGGCTCGGCATTGCAAAATCGCTCAACCCAAACGTGACCGAAGAGGAAGAGCGATTAAAACTGGCAGAGAATACGAGGAAAACTTGGAGTAAGGAAATCTGCAACACTTTGAAGCAGTGGGGATTCAGCTACAAAAAGGGTGATAAAAAACTCTGGCTGTCGGCGCGGCAGTGGTTGGCACAGACGCAATATGGTTCTTGGTTGTGGGAACAACTCTCCCAGCAGTCCCAACGGACGCAACAGATGGGGTTTATTGAAGCTCCCGAAACACTAGCAGTAGCGAATTTGGGGGCGCGTCGGGAACCGTCTAAAGACTATAAGGATCAGGTCGGGTTAAATAGCGAGGTGATTTTAGAGATTAACCTGACAGCAGCAGCACATTTGACCTTGTTGGAACGAGAACCCAACGGGACAGTGGTCTGTTTGTGTCCCTCGGAGTATGCACCGAACACGCTGTTATCCCGCAATATCGAGAAAATCCCCCAAGAGTCCGCCCCCTATCCGACTTTTGCCGCCACAGAATTAGGTCAGGAACAGTGGATAGCTTTGCTGACTCCTCAGAGTCCGCCTTTTCAATGGTTGAAACAGAGTCGTTGGGAGGCAATGGAGTTGCAACTGTTGCATTTACAAGAGGTGTTCGAGTATGTGAAGACGAACCAAGCGCGGTTACTCTATACGGAATATGAGGTGGTTTGAAGATTTTCTGTTTGGTGTTTTTGTGTCGAAGTTTTTGAGAGGTTTAAAAAATTATGGATGAACAACGGATTCAGGAATACGTTCAACACATTAAGCAGTTACTGGCTTGTGCGAATGGGGAAGAATTAGCAATCCTGGAAGCAAATGCTCACCTTTTGGATGAAAGTTTATTGCTCATAATGGCAGCCTATAGCCAGTATCTTCGCAGTCAGCAACAAGATAACGCCGCTGACTGGTTAGATAACTTTGCCCAACAACTGCAATCCCATTTTTTAGACGCTGCAACCTCTGAGAACTCTGAGAGTTGGGAAACACTGATGCAGAAAGTCATGCAACTGTACCAGCAGGGACAACATGCGGCAACCATTCCCCTGGCGGAACGTGCGGTTAAACTGGCGCTAGAACAGTGGGGAAAGCAACATCCGAATGTTGCGACCAGCTTCAACAACCTCGCCAATTTGTACCGTTCTCAAGGACGGTACGCCGAGGCTAAAACCCTGTACAAAGAAGCGCTTAAAATTAGTCGCATCACCCTACCCGAGAACCATCCTGACCTGGCCAGCGACCTCAACAACCTCGCTGGGTTGTACGAGTCTCAAGGGCAGTACGCCGAAGCCGAACCCCTGTTTCTCGAAGCGGTGAAAATCGACCGCATCGCCCTACCCGAGAACCATCCTGACCGGGCTCACCCCCTCAGCAACCTCGCCGAGTTGTATCGTTCTCAAGGGCGGTACGCCGAGGCCGAACCCCTGTACCAAGAAGCAGTGAAAATCGACCGCATCGCCCTACCCGAGAATCATCCTGACCGGGCTATCCACCTCAACAACCTCGCCAATTTGTACTATTCTCAAGGGCGATACGCCGAGGCCGAACCCCTGTACCAAGAAGCAGTGAAAATCGACCGCATGGCCCTGCCCGAAAACCATCCTTCCCTGGCCACCCACCTCAACAACCTCGCTGGGTTGTACGAGTCTCAAGGGCGGTACGCCAAGGCCGAACCCCTGTATAAAGAAGCGGTGAGCATCGACCGCATCGCCCTACCCGAAAACCATCCTTCCCTGGCCACCCACCTCAACAACCTCGCCGGATTGTACGAGTCTCAAGGGCGGTACGCCGAGGCCGAACCCCTGTATAAAGAAGCGGTGAAAATTAGTCGCATCGCCCTACCCGAGAACCATCCTGACCGGGCCAAGAACCTCAACAACCTCGCCAGGTTGTACTCCTCTCAAGGGCAATACGCCGAGGCCGAACCCTTGTTTCTCGAAGCGGTGAAAATTAGTCGCATCGCCCTGCCCGAAAACCATCCTTCCCTGGCCACCCACCTCAACAACCTCGCCGGGTTGTACTCCTCTCAAGGGCGGTACGCCGAGGCCGAACCCCTGTGCCAAGAAGCGTTGAGAATCGACCGCATCGCCCTACCCGAGAACCATCCTGACCTGGCCAATAAACTCAACAACCTCGCCGGGTTGTACTATTTTCAAGGGCGGTATGCCGAGGCCGAACCCCTGCTTCTCGAAGCGTTGAGAATCGACCGCATCGCCCTACCCGAGAACCATCCTGACCTGGCCCAGAACCTCAACAACCTCGCCGAGTTGTACCATTCTCAAAGGCGGTACGCCGAGGCCGAACCCCTGTTTCTCGAAGCGGTGAAAATCAACCGCATCGCCCTGCCCGAAAACCATCCTTCCCTGGCCACCGAACTCAACAACCTGGCCTCGTTGTACCATGCTCAAGGGCGATACGCCGAAGCCGAAGCCCTGCACAAAGAAGCGGTGAAAATCGACCGCATCGCCCTACCCGAGAACCATTATGACCGGGCTATCCACCTCAACAACCTCGCCAATTTGTACTATTCTCAAGGGAGTTACCAAGATGCGGAACCCCTGTACCAAGAAGCGGTGAGAATCGACCGCATCGCCTTACCCCAAAACCATCCTTCCCTGGCCACCCACCTCAACAACCTCGCCTCGTTGTACCATTCTCAAGGGCGATACGCCGAAGCCGAACACCTGTACAAAGAAGCGGTGAAAATCGACCGCATCGCCTTACCCCAAAACCATCCCCAACTCGCCACCCACCTGAGTAACCTGGCTTTGTTGCACCATTCTCAGGGCAAATACTCCGAAGCATTTAACCAGTTTCAAGCCGCTTTAGAGTCGGAAACCCTACGCCTGCGCTACATATTCAGCACCAGTTCAGACCGCGAACGCCGCGAATATTTGCAAAAAAAATCGGGCACTTATTACGCATTCCTCACCCTAGTTTGGCAACATCTTCGAGATGACACCCAAGCCGTTGGTGCTGCCTTAGATGCCGTGTTGGGACGGAAAGCGATCGCCACTGCCGCCCTTGCTGCCCAAAATGCTGCCATCTATAGCGGACGTTACTCAGCAGAAATTCAAACCCTATTTCGAGAATGGCAAAAATGCAATGAACGACTCCTCGAAGCCACCTATAACCCACCGCGTCCTGACCCTGACCATCCTGAAATCTACCCCACTCAGATAGCGGAACACCGTAAGCGCCTGAGCAAACTTCAACAGGATTCAGAAAACCTAGAAAAACAACTCGCCAAAGAAATCCCGGAACTGCAACTGAGCCAACAGGAAGTGAACCGCAATCTGGTTGCCGCGCAACTTCCCGAGGGTTCAGCCCTAGTGGAGTTCGTCCGTTTCAAACGCCATGATTTGGGTGTACCGAAGGGAGAAAAATGGCAGGAAGACCGCTATATCGCTTTTGTGGTGATGGCGCATCAACCGGAACAGGTACGGTTGGTGGATTTAGGGGAAGCGGAACCCCTGGATAAGCTGATTAAAGCATTTCGCCGTGGGTTTGTGGGTTGGGAAGACAACCTCGGTGCGCGTCGTAACCCCGCTTCTGTTCCTACCCCGGTTTCACCGATTCAACAGCTACAGGAAACCCTATGTCAACCCTTAATCGAGGCATTGCCCTCTGTCTCCCACTGCTTCCTCGCCCCAGATAGTAACCTGAATCTGCTGCCGTTCCAGATTTTGCCTCTGTCCCCTGCCAGCAACAGCCACTATATCGGGGACAAATACCGAATCAGTTATCTGAATAGCGGACGGGACTTGTTGCGCCAGGAAATTAGCGATCGCCCTCTGAAAATCTGTCCCGCCACCATTCTGGCTGACCCCGATTACGACTGGAATGGAACCGAACCCAGGCAGCAAGGCAGTGGGAAGCAGCAAGGCGAGGAGGATAGCAACAGTCAACCCCTCCCCACCCTATCCGGCTTTTCTCGCGCAGTGGGAACCGACCTTTTCGGGATTCGTGCCGGGGAACTCCTAGGCGTTGCCCCTTACCTCCGCCAAAATGCCCTCTCCCTCCATCTGACTCATGGCAACTGTCCCCGCATTTTAGCCGTTGCCACCCACGGGTTTTATCGCACTGCGGAAAAACCCTATCTGGAGTTGATTCGTAAACTACTCAACACCAAACCGGAAACCGAAACCCAATGCTTTGAACAACATCCCTCCCTCATGAGTTTGCAACTGGTGGAAGTGCTAGAACAGTTTGCCGAAGTCTGGGAATCGAAGCATCCCCCAGTTGCCCAACGGATGCGGGAATTTGTCCCCCTGATTCGAGACTATCTTGCCAAACATCCCATCGCCAGTCGCTTGGATGCCGCAGATGCCGATAATCCCATGTATCGGGGAGGAATTGCCCTCGCGGGGGCCAATGTCTGGAACCAGGGAGGCGAACTCCCAGACGGAAACAAAGGGATTCTGTTTGCCCAAGACATTGCCGCTTTGGACTTGTGGGGCAACGAACTCAGCGCCCTGATTGCCTGTCAGACGGGACTCGGTGAAGTCGCTTCTGGAGACAGTGTAGGGGGGTTAAGGCGGGCGTTTGTGGTGTCCGGTTCAAAAAGCCAGGTGATGAGTCTTTGGTCCGTTCCTGCCCGCGCTACGGTGTATCTGATGGAACGGTTTTTCCACCACCTCGACGCCGGACTGGGACGGGCCGACGCCCTCTCGGGCGCCCAGTCGGACATCCGCACGGTGAGGGCGGGGGAACTGCGGCAATTCCCGTTGGGGCGGGAGATTTTGCAGGAGTTGAAGGATGAATGTAACTTGAATTTTGCCGATAAGAATTGTCCTTTGTCGAGTCCCTATTTTTGGGGCGCCTGGGTGTTGCAGGGGGAGATTGGGCCGCTGTCGGTGGAGTTGTCGGCGGAGGGGAAGAAACCGCTTGGGAATTAATTCCCGAGGGCGCAAGCCTTGCGCCCCTACAATTATTTTTGACTCCCAAAATCGGCAATGGAAATTTTGAGACAGGCCTGAACCCCTTGCCAATCCCGTTCTGATAACTGTCCGATTTTAACCAAATTTGTAGAGGCAGGCAATGTCACCAAAAAAACACCGAAATACAGAAGCAGACCGCAAGCCTGCCGCTTCCCAGTCTTGGAGGACATAATCAGTGATGCCCAACCCAGCAGTTTGCGTGGTAATCAACCCGACAATTACATCTGGGCGATTGGCATGATAGGTTTGTGAGGACACAATCACGGCGGGACGACGCTTGATGCCCCGGACGCCTGGAAAGTCAACCGTGACGACATCACTCGGATTAAAACTCACTTCTTAAAACTCCCCATCATCCGCATATTTTAAGGCATACGTCACCAAATCGAGTTGGTCTTCTTCTGTCCAAGTCTCACTTTCATCAACCTCTTCACCTGTCACCAAGCGATTGAGAATGAGTGCGGCTAACTGTAGCCGTTCTCGGGGAGGTAATTTTTGAATCACTTGGGTATAAATTTCTTGAATTTTTGTCGTCGTCATTTCAAATGATACTCCAACTCGATGAAAATACAATGGATAGATCTAAAACTTCGCTGTTGAGAAAGAAACCGGGTTTCTAGAATGGTTTTTGGTTCCCCGCAGAGATATTAATAGAAACCCGGTTTCTAGATGTTTTCAATCCTCCTCGTCGATCATTCCTTCGAGTTTCCGGCGTTCCTGGATGGCCGCCAAAACCTGCTCGTAGTTGTCTTCATCAACTTGCTGGACGTAGTTGAGTTTGACTTCTTCCAAAAAGTCCACCAGCAGATATTCGATGTCCTGGATTTGATCGCCCTTGAGCTCCCGCCAGAGGATTTTTCCGAAGTCGCGCACCAGTTGGTTGGTGAGTTGGGTGCCGACGGGATCTTCCATCGCGTCGCGGATGTTTTCGTAGGCGTCTTGGGGGCCTTCGGACGCCAGATCCGTGAGTTGGGTGACGAGGCGATCGGTCAGATCTTTTGAGAGGGTTTCAAATCCCGGTATTTGTTGGAGGTTTCGGGACATGGGAGAGGCTTTCACCAGACTCTCGATATTGTAGCGCAACAGGGCTTCGATGTCGTCGTGGAGTTGGGGGATGACGCGGTAGACGGTGAGTTGAATTAACCGGGTGACGATCGCTTCGATTTCGTTGACGTCGTTGATGTCGAGATAACGTTGCCGTCGCGATTGGGAAATGCGTTGCGCCAAATTTCCCCGCCGCAATTCCTGCTGGAGTTGGTTGATAAATTGAATGATGACGGCTTCCGTCAGTTCGGCGGCGAAGGAGGACACCAACCCCCGACTGGCCAGGGCGCGAACCCGACCCAACTTCACCAACTTGGTCTGATTTAACCGCGCACTGACCGGGATAATTCGCAAGATCCGGGCGATCGGGAGGGGAATGAACAGAAACACGTCGTACCAACGCCACAGCATGGCATCGAGCCAACTGACCGTTTTGAATCGACCGCTGATGATGCGAGTCCGCAGCAGAAATTCGGCCAGGAAGATGAGGACGAAGGGGAGGTCGATTTTCCAGAAGTGGCTGATGTAGTCCCCGTTTTCTCCGATGCTGCGATAATAATTGCGGGCGATCGCGGGTTCGATTTCGTCCTCGAACCATTCCATCTGTTTTTGAAATCCCTGTTCGGTCAAATATTCGGGACTCCAAAAGGCGACGAAGGCTTGTTTGGCCGAGTCTTCCGGGTTGGGAATGCGATCGCGCATCCGATTTTTGATTTTCTCCAACGCGCCACTTTTGTCGGCTACCGCGAAGGGGTCGGTGTCGATCATTTCCACGCTCTGCTGTTGCAAATCCCGCAGCAATTCTTCGGCGGGGGCGGAGGCGAGTCCGGTTTGGACGACCTGGACTTGCAGGGCTTCGACGGTTTCCAAATAATTCTGGGTTTCGCGGTTGGGTTCGATACCCTTGATGGGGTCGTAGAGGCGGGTGAGTTGGGGAAAATAGCGGAAATAAAAGTCGCGCCAGGGAACATAAGTCAGGTTAAATAAGACCAGGATATAATTGAGGACGGCCAAAATTGCCATCCCCCGCTCTATCCAAAAGCCCAGGCGTTTTTTGCGAACGGTGGTTTTTTTTTTGGGTGACATAGGGCAGCAGTGGTTTGGGTGGCGACCTCATGCACGAAAGTCCGATTCAAATTGGATTAAACTGAACTTTAAGGACGTTTCATTTCCTTCGATCCGATGTCTGAATCCTCTCCCCGCATCAGTGTTGTCATTCCGGCGTACAATTGCGATCGCTACATTGCCGAAGCGATCGAAAGCGTGCTGGACCAGACGGAGACTTCCCACGAAATCATCGTCGTCGATGACGGCTCCCGGGACCAAACGCGGGAAGCCGTCGCACCGTACCGCGATCGGGTCCGCTACGTCTACCAGGACAATCGGGGCGTCTCGGTGGCGCGAAATCACGGTTTGAGCCTCGCCCGAGGTGAGTTTATCACTTTTTTGGATGCGGATGATTGTTTCTTTCGGGAGACTTTGGCGGCCCAGATGGCCGTATTTGAGGCCGATCCGGGGTTGGCGATCGTCCACAGCGGCTGGCGGCGGGTGAACCAGGCGGGGGAACCGCTGATGGATGCGAAACCCTGGGAACTGGTCCCGGAGTTGAATTTGGAGATGTGGCTGCGGTGGAAACCGTTGGGGACGATGGGGACGCTGATGTTCCGGCGGGAGGCTTTGGAGGCGGCGGGGGGGTTCGAGCCGGGATTGGCCCACGCGGAGGATGTGGATTTGATTTTGCGTCTGGCGTTGAAGGGGTTTCGGAGTGCTTGGTTGAAGCGATCGACGGTGTGTTACCGCCAGCACGATCGCAACACGATGCGGGACGGGGTTTCCCAGGCGAAATCGATCAATTATGTGCTGGAGAAGTTTTTTAATTTGCCGGATATTCCCTTTGAAATTCAGGCGATCGAAGATTGGGTTCGCTACAGTACCCTGGTGTGGAGTTCCTGGTATTTGTACCACACGGGATTTGTCGTTGAAATGGCGGAGTATTTGAAGCGATCGTGGCAGTACAGCCCGTTTTTACCGGTGGAGACTGCGATCGATTGGGTGGAGAGTTTCGGCCACTATTCGGAGGGTGTGGGGGAGAGTTTGGATGTGGATGCCCTGTGCAAGTCGCCGGAGTGGCAGGGGTTGATCGAGTGGGCGATCGCTTCTCCAAAATCGTCTTGATCTGGGCAGGGCTGTTTCATTCTCGATTAAAAATTGTCGAGAGTGATGGAGAAAACCGTTGATGGTATCGCAACGCCCTCCATCCGCCACTGTACCGATTCTCGCGCCATTACGCACCGATCCGCGATCGCGCACGACTCCATGATCGCACACCCATCGGGTCATACCGTTCTCGTCGAACTCATGTTAAGAAAAGTAAAATAAAATGATTTTTTTTTCGGAACCGTTCTCGTCGAACTCATGTTAAAAAAAGTAAAATAAAATGATTTTTTTGAGCAACAAGTGTAGGATCGAATTATCAGATCAAGTTCTTGCGATCGCCGACCGCGTTACGGTAGTCAGAATCGCCGTAGGCTCTGGGACTCAACCCGATTGGCGATGCCGGGTTTATGTAGGATAATCAGGCGGACTTGATAGAATTGCAAAAAACGCTGAGGATTGTCATCATGGCAGAATCCATACCTCAACTGATCAAGGATATTACCCCTGGCAAAAGAAGTTCCAACTTGAGCCTCTTAGGTGAGTTCAGTAATGAGGTTTATTTTTCGGTCACTCAGGGCGATAAAAATCAACTCTGGAAAACGGATGGCACGGACAAGGGAACTCGACGGGTC
>NZ_JAYFER010000629.1:0-261 GCF_055795065.1 Lyngbya sp. CCY1209 | reverse complement strand
ACTCCAACGGCGCGATCGCAAATATCGCGATCGTGTATTTGCATTTGTCAATCGTCGGTGCGTTCCCAACCGTCACCAACTGCCTTAACCGATGATAGATCGCTGGGAACGCACCCTACATGACTTGATATTGATATCTATAATTTCACTTGCCAATTCAAAGTCCCCCTTTTCAAGGGGGATTTAGGGGGATCATCCGGATCTCATTCGAGCGAAAACCGCTGTATCTGTCCTCTCACAACTCCAACGGCGCGATCGCAA